>DQSS01000372.1 GCA_015663165.1 Arcobacter sp.
AGTCTGCATCGGGGAGGAGCAGAAAGAGTTGTGAGTATTTTGACAAATCATCTAGATAGAGATATATTTGATGTCACATTAGTTCTTCTAGAAAAAAGAGGATCATACTTAAAAGATCTTCATGACGATGTCAACATCATAGACTTAAAACAATCAAAGGTTACTCAAGCAATCGTACCACTTATAAAACTTATAAGAAAAGAAAAACCTGACTTGGTTTTTTCTACACTAGGGCATCTCAACCTCTCTTTGATGATATCTAAAATTTTTATGTCTAAACATACGAAATTTATTGCAAGAGAAGCGAGCATTCCCAGCATTTTAAACCAAAGCGAAAAATACGCATCTCTCTTTAATTTACTGTATAAAAAGCTTTATCCAAAGTTTGACAAAATTATCTGCCAATCACAATATATGTTAAATGATTTACAAGAAAATTTTGATATTGCTGCAAATAAAACGACAGTCATTAATAACCCTGTAGACTTTACAAAGATTGAAAAAAGACTGAGTGATAGTCCTGGTCATGAGCTACTTCCCTATGATAAAAAAAATATAGTTGTGGTAGGAAGTTTAGAACCAGTTAAGGGGTACGAACTTTTAATTAAGGCATTTGCTAATATACAAAAGGAGAATCTTCATCTTTCAATTGTTGGCGAGGGAAGTCTAAAACATGAACTCTATAACCTTATAAAAGAAAAGAAGTTAGAAGAGAAAGTATCACTTCTTGGTTTTCAAGAAAACCCTTATTTGTATATGTTAAAGGCTGATATAACAGTTTTAACCTCAAAGCTTGAGGGTTTTCCAAATACAGTTTTGGAATCCATGGCATGCGGTACGCCGGTTGTTGCATTTAAGTGTCCTGGTGGTATAGAAGAAATTATTATAGAAGGTGACAATGGATGGTTTGTTGAACATAATAACATAGAAGCTTTGACTAAAGCATTAGAAGATCATGTTGATAATACTCTTAACTCTTTAGATATAAAACAAAGTGTATATAATCGATATAACCTAAACTATATTATAAATAAGTACGAAACTTTATTTCAAGAGGTATTAAATGAAAAATAATTCAATCCCTGTTCTATATTACCATTCGGTAGCTAATCACAACAAAGAGAGACCATGGAGTTTCTTGACATGTGACATAACTACTTTTACAAAACAGATGAAATATCTTGATAAGCATGGATATGGAACATGTAACTGGGATGAACTTTACGCTCATTTACAAGGAGTAAAACAATTACCTAAAAAAACAGTGATGATCCAATTTGATGATGGCTTTCTTGATAACTGGACTGTAGTATTTCCATTGATGAAAGAACTCAATTTTAAATTTACAGTTGTAGTGACACCAGAGTTTATAGAGAAGCATGCAGTAAGACCATTTTCAAATAATACAAGAGAAAATAATATGCCTGAATGGTGGGGTTATTTATCTGAAGAAGAACTTGTTGAAATGGAAGCATCAGGATTGGTTGATATTCAGGCACATGGATACACTCATACCTGGTATCCTGTAAGTGATGAGATAGTAGATATTTATGATGGAGCACAGATAGAACCTTGGCTTTTTTGGAATGATAATATAGATGAAAAAGCTCAATGGTTGACTAATGGCAGTTTAGAACGAATATCTTTAGGTATGCCAATCTTTAAAAATGAAAAGTCACTTTCTAATCTTAAAGCTTTTAAACCAAATAAAGAGTTAATAGAATCTTGTATTAATAGTTATGATGCATCAAAAAGTAAAGAAGAGAATTTGTTGGTTCAGAATAAGTTGAGAGATGAATATAGCACCTCTAAGAAGCTTGGTAATTATGAAAGTGATGATGAAGCACATGCTCGTCTCACAAAAGAGCTTCTAGGAACACGTGAATACCTTGAAGGTATTTTAGGTAAAAAAGTAGAGTATCTTGTTTGGCCTGGTGGTGGTAATAATAAAAAGGTTCAACAGTTAGCATTTGATTGTGGTTACAAACTCATCTCGAAAGGGACTGAGTTAAACAGCTTTAATTCTAAATTGACTAAGATTTCTCGAGTGGCAGCTTACCATGAGTTTAGTCCTAAAGTTTTAAATTCATATTTAAATGTACTATTTTTACAACTTCAGATATGGCGAGCAAATGGAAATCAGACTATTGATGGAATGATAAATAGTGTAAAAAGATTAAAAAAGATGTTGAAGAAAAGATGATAAAAAAGTTATATAAAAGATCGCCTGTATTACTGCAAAATATATTTGTAACAATAGAAAATATATTTGTACTTTATAAAAAATATAAGTATATTCCTCTTCTTGACTCTATGGCAAAAATATCGCAAGATGTTGTAAAAAACTCTTATATGAATAAACAACACACTTTACTGGATAGAATAAACAAATTTTCTGAATATGCCACAAGTCATACAGTATATTACAAGAGTAAAAAAAATGAATATCCCAAGTTAAATAGTCTTGATGAAATCACAAAATGGCCACTGCTCGAAAAAGAAGTTTTAAAAGCAGAAACTGAAACATTTTACTCATCAGAAATTGATAGCTCTAATAGCCGTACACTTCATACAAGTGGCTCAACAGGTTCACCTATGAAGATTAAGGTAAGTGTGTCAGATTTACAATTGCGCTTTAGGCTACTTCTCAAGACAATGATAGAGTTCGGATATGATCCACTGAAACCAATGGGGCGTATTACTGGGCATGATATCAGTGATGAAGATGTCATTTACAGAAAAGACTATCTAAACAAACATTTTTTTCTTTCTGCTTTTCATCTCTCTCAAGATAATATTCAAAAATACTATGATGTCATTGTAGATAATCAATTGGAAACATTAGAAGGGTATCCTTCTGCTATCTATGTGATGGCAAAACTCTTTGATCAGAATGGTTATAAAGTGGAGTGTGTTAAAAATGTTTTTACAACCGCGGAGAAGCTACATGAGTATCAAAAAGAGCAGATAGAGAAGACTTTTGGGTGTAAAGTCTTTGACTATTATGGATCCAATGAACAGTCGATATTTATTTTTACCTGTAAAGAAGGACGACTGCATTCAGCTGATGCTACAGGACTACTCGAAGTAGTAGATGAAGATAGTAGGCATGTTCAGCCTGGAGAAGTCGGTAGCATGGTTGTAACCAGTCTGACAAGTCATTTCATGCCTTTGATTCGGTACAAGATAGGTGATGCATGTAAGTTGTCTGAAGATCAGAGTTGTGGATGTGGAAATGGTGGATTGATCATCGATGAGATTATTGGCCGTGATGAAGATATTTTCCAAACGATAGAGGGAAATTACATCACTCGTTTTTCTGTTGTATTAAAGTACTTACCTTTTGATGTGATTGAATCACAAATAGTATTGAATAATGAGAAACTACTAATAGTGCTTTACTATGTAGCAAATAAAATGCTCATCGAAGACTTGTTCTCAGATTTTGAGAAGAATTTAATTTCTAAAGTTGGTACACAATATCACATAGTGTACAAAAAAGTAGATGAGATAACAAAAACATCCAGAGGAAAGAAGAGGGCGGTGATCATTGAAGACTAAAATAGCTTATGTTATCCCAACATTGAGTTTGGGTGGAGCAGAAAAACAACAGATCAATATATTGAATGGTATGGATGGTGAGCGTTATGAAATTAAGCTCTTTGTACTTAAAAATAAAACACAGTTACTTCCTCAACTGAAAAATAAAAATGTAGTAGTTGAAATATGTGATATAAATTCTTTACGTAGTATTAGTGCAATGTTTAAATTTATTAAAAATATTAAAGATTTTAATCCAGATATTATTCATACTCATATGTATAATGCCAATATCTTGGCACGATTATTAAAACTATTCCTACCAAAAAGCAAGATTATTAATCATTACCATGGTATGTCTCAATGGATGTCAAAACCTAAATTATTTCTGGATAAAGTGACATCTTCACTTGTTGATAGATTTATTGTCGTGTCACAAAAAAGTTTTGATCTGCGCCTAAGCCGAGAAAAATACCAGAAAGATAAAATAGAACTACTCTATAACTCTGTTGACTTGAATCCGGCTACAGAAACAATAGAAAAGAAAAATAATCTTACTATTGGTATGGCATCACGACTAATCCCTCTGAAAAACATAGAAGGCGCGCTTTTTATGATTTCAGAGCTTCTCAAAAAAGGAATTAAACTTCAGTTGATAGTTGCTGGGGATGGCCCACAAAAAGAGAAACTACTATCTTATGTAGAAGAATTAGAGATAGCACAGCAAGTCACATTCCTTGGATTTGTATCGGAGATGGAAGTGTTTTACAATCAAATAGACATCTATTGTATTTCATCATTGACTGAAGACCTCCCTTTATCAGTTATTGAGGCCATGGTGACAGGCAAACCTGTTATTGCCTCAAATATCGGAGGAATACCAGGAATCGTAAATAATGTACCTTGCACGATGCTGGTAGATGATTTTTTTGACTTGAAAGAGATTGATGCTGTATCTGTCTTCCTAAAGAATTTGGAATTGAATGAATGTAGGGAAAAACTTGTTGATTATGCTATGTCTAATTTTGATAATCAGGCCTATTGTGCTAAGTTGGTACATATTTATGATGACATATTGGAATCAAGATGAAAACAGTTGCTATTGTCCTAAATACTTCATGGAACATCTTTAACTTTCGTGTAGGACTTCTCAA
>DQSS01000080.1 GCA_015663165.1 Arcobacter sp.
CTGCTAACCCAGAAGCATGACGTAACTTGTAGTACGATGGTCGGCTTCGTTTTTTACAAAGTGCTAGCATTTTTTCTATGTGTTCTTTGGTGGGGATTATATCCATGCCTTGCTCGTTTATGAAAATGAGTTTTGTTAAGAGGTCTATGGTGTGTTGTTCGTTTTACATTTATCTTCTTCATTATTGTTTTTTCATAACTATATTTTACCTAAGTAACTTTTGCATTATCTAACATAATCTATAACATATGAAATGAATCATTATCATTTTGACAAATTATTGCAAATTGATTCAAATGATTACAATTTACTTAAGAAGAGTAAACATCAACACTTAGTTGGGTATGATAGTAAATACGTCATGATACAAATTAAGTGCTATTAAGTGATTTGCATATAATTTGTGTTACTTTAATCGGTACATTACCTAGTAAAAAGTATACTTTAACTAACTAATTACTTGGAGATACTTATACTAATGATACAATATATTAATGGTAATTTATTTACATCTAATGCTAAAGTTATTGTCAATACTGTCAATACTGTAGGTGTTATGGGCAAAGGAATAGCTGCCGATTTTAAAAAATATTACCCTGATATGTTCGTTGAATATAAACGCCGTTGTCTCAATAATGAGTTAATGATTGGTGATCTCTTCCTTTATAAAACATCAAATAAATGGATCTTGAATTTTCCGACAAAAAAACACTGGAGAAGTCCATCAAAAGTTGAATATATAGAAATAGGTCTTAAAAAACTTGTAGAAAAAGCATCTAGATTACAAATTACAGATATTGCCATGCCTAAATTAGGATGTGGTAATGGTGGCTTAGATTGGGAAAATGAAGTTAAACCTATTGTGGAGAAATACCTAGAAAAATCTCCTATAAATGTTTCAATTTATGAGTTTGATAAAGATATTACACCAGAACACTTAAAACCAAAAGAAATTGAAGATTGGCTTCTTTCCAATCCAGAGAATTTAACATTTAAATTATTTTACGAAGATTTACTTGATTTATATAGTAAAAAAAATTTATTTGAAGATACAATTATATTAAATGAAGAAGGGTATCATTTACATTACAACCTTAATGACTCAATTTTCACAATAGAAAAAAAAGATTTTAAATTAAATCTTTCACAGGATGATATTAAAACAATGTTTTTTACCCTTCAAAATTTAGGTAAACTAGATAAAAATGATATCTATCATGACTTATATAAATATCATGACATTATTTTTGACTTTTTTTCAAAGCCTAATTATATACTTAGGGACAAAGATAAAATAATCCTAAACTATACAAAAAAAGCCCAAAATATCGAAGTGGAAACCTTGAATGAATTCTAAAAATGATTTTATAAAAGATTTTATAGCATCACAACAAGAAATATTTTTAGGTGCACAAAATTGGTGGCCTAAATATTTATTTCATTTTACTGATATTACTAATGCCTTATCAATTTTAGAATATGGTTCTCTACTATCAAGAAATAAAGCAAAAGAATTAGATTTAATGAAAAATGATAATGCCAATGATGATGTCATTGGCATTACATCAGATGAGTATAAAAATTATGCCCGACTATATTTTGCACCATCTACTCCTACACAATATAACAATGAAGGGTTTAAACCACAAAATTTAATTAATGATAATGCTCATTGTCCTATTCCCGTTATGTTTATATTTCATTTCGATAAAGTATTTATGTGTGATAATCTCAAATTTACAGATGGTAATCTAGTAAATCATCCTAATATTTATGAAAATATTGAAGATTTAACCAAATTAGATTTCAGATTAATCTATCATAGAACTTACTTTTCACAAGAAGATAGAAATTCTATTGTAAATGCACGACATTCAGAGATATTAATTAAAGATGAACTTCCAATCGAAGGAAATCTAAAATTAATTGCTGTTCGTTCTGAGGCTGAAAAAGAAACATTATTGTTCTTGATGGACAATAATGCTAGAGAGTTTTATAAAGATAAGGTTTACGTACAACCCAAAACAGGTATTTTTATAAATAATTGGCTTTATGTAAGAGAAGTGAATATAATTGGCGATTTAATTACTATACTTTGGCATGGTTGTAGTAATTATGGACAATGTGAAAATAAATATAATATTGAAATCATACTAGAAAATATACAAACGGGCGATAAAAAAGGATTACGAAAAGAAAACTGGTATCCATCCAGTAATCCTATGAAAATAAACATACCTGAAGATTTTATAGATATCTCTTTTCATTTAAGTATATCTATTGACAATACTCTTGCATATAAACGTACTTTTCCTTTTTGATTCCAAACCGAAATTACACAATAATCCCTCCATGCAAACCCTACCCATACATGAAGTCCTAGCAGAAGTCATAGAAAAACTACAAACCCACACTAGACTAGTGCTACAAGCACCACCAGGAGCAGGAAAGACTACGGCTCTTCCTCTAGCACTTTTAGATGAACCATGGCTTGAAGGCAAG
>DQSS01000101.1 GCA_015663165.1 Arcobacter sp.
ACAATAGCACAACAAATAATGTAAAACAATTTCCATGGGAGCATGGTGTACTTAAAGTATCTGAGAATAAGCATTTTTTACAACATACAGATGGTACAGGCTTTTTTATGATGGCAGATACTGCGTGGCACTTGGCTAGAAAACTTGCTCCTGATGATATAGATATATATCTTGAGGATAGAAAAAATAGAGGATTCAACGTGATACTTTTTAGTGCAGCAGAACTGACAGGTATAAAAAATGATGAAATAAAAGCAAATGCCTTTGATGATCATAATTGGACAAAACCAAATATAAAATATTGGGAGAATGTAGACTATATTGTGGAAAAGGCAGAAAGTGTTGGGCTCTATGTTGGGATTTTACCAGCATGGGATCAAACAGATTCGACTCAGGGGCTACTAAATGTTGATGATGCCACTCATTATGGTAATTTTATAGCTAAGAGATATAAAGAGGGAAAAAATATTATATGGGTTGTAGGTGGTGATACAGATAATAAGTATATAGCTAAAGATGATATTAATATATCTAAAAAACCAGCGTGGGAAGCGTTGGGTACAGCTATAAAAGATGTGGTAGGGGATACACAGCTTATTACATTCCATGTAAGGGGTATTGCAAGTTCTAGTGATAGGTTTGATGAAGATGAGGCATCTTGGATTGATTTCAATATGATTCAGTCAGGACACTGCGATACGATGGCACGTGGGGTAGGGGTAATAAAAAAGGATTATAATGCATCTATCAAACCAACAATGGATGCTGAATCGAGGTATGAAGATATCATAGAGTGTTTTTATCTCCCTTTAGAGGATAGACCTAAATACAGATTCAAGTCTAATGATGTAAGGGAAATGGCATATAGGCAAATCTTTGCAGGTGCTTTTGGGCATACCTATGGGCATGAGTCCATCTGGCATTTTGCTCCTAGTGCAGAACCTGACCATGAACATTTTCTATATTCTACTACTTTGAGCTGGATAGATGCACTAAAGGCACCAGGTGCTAAACAGATGGGCTATATAGTAAAACTTATGCAAAGTAGGGATATACTTAGCAGAATCCCTGATAACACTATGGTAACGAGTAATTCAGATGACTATAGTGAGCAAAATGCTTTAGCTACAAGAGGAGAAGGGTATGCATTTGTGTATCTACCTAAGGGTGGTTCTGTGACTCTCAATCTTGGTATAATTTCAGGCACTGAGATACGTGCATCATGGTTTAACCCTCGTACAGGAGAGACAGAAGTAATAGAGACTATTGAGAATAATGGCACTGAAGACTTTGATACTGAAAGTACAGAAGATATGATATTGATACTAGATGATACAAGTAAGAACTATAAAATTTTTAAATAACTGGATAAAAAGAAAGAATATTTTGACAAAAGTTGACAAATTGACGCTATAGTTTTACCTATAAAACATAAAAACCTTATAGTATAAAACTATAATTACAAAGAAATGAGCCAATGACAGAAAACAATGATAGAAAAAAATTAACGAATAACTTCTTTTCACTCTTTATAGTACAAGGGTTAAATTTTATTGTTCCTTTAGTCACATTTCCCTATATTGTACAAGTGATAGGCATCGAAAAGTTTGGACTATTGGCTTTTGCCACAGCATTTATAGCTTACCCTTTGATACTCGTTACCTATGGATTGGATTTATCAGGAGTAAGAGAAGTTTCTTCAGCAAAAAATAGTAAACGTAGGTTGTCAATTATACTTAGTTCTATACTTTTAGCTCGCTTGATGTTGCTATTGTTTGCAGCAGTAATAACCTTCATAGTCGTATTTAGTTTTGAGCGTTTTTCCAAAGATTGGCTTTTATATGTCATTACATTTGGATCTATTTTTGCAACAATGTTATTTCCTATTTGGTTTTTTCAAGGTATGGAAAAAATGAAATTTATTACTTATCTGTCTATAGGGTCACGGTTGATTTATATGGTAGGTATATTTACATTTGTACATTCGGAAGAAGACTTTATTTATGTACCATTATTTAATTTTATAACATTATTTTTAGCGGGTATTGTATCTTTAGTAGTTATATATAGAGAGTTTGATGTTAAGCTTGTATTTCCTCGTATAAAATATATCGTATTACAGTTTTTCAAAGGATGGCATTTGTTTATCTCTCATTTTGCTATCAACCTTTTTACAAGTTTTAATATGCTAGTTTTAGGTTTAGTCTCTTCAGACTTAGTTGTAGGGTATTATGCCCTTGCTGAAAAAATTGTAAAAATAGTTGCATCACTCTTTCAGCCATTAAATCAGGCACTTTTCCCACATGTGGTTCAATTGGTAAAAAAATCTAAAGAAAAAGGTAAGCAGTTTGTTAATAAAATATCTCTCTATATATTTGCTATATCAATGTTGATATGGTCTTTTTTTGTCTTTTTCTCAGAAAATATATTTGGACTTGTATTTGGTGAAGAGGCTGTAATGTCTATCCCTATTTTCAATATTCTTTCTATACTTATTGTTATAATGCCACTGGCTGCATGGTTGTATAATGTTATATTGATTTCATTTAAATTAGAAAAATATTTTATTAAAATATTTTCAACTATTGCTATATTCAATGTAATTGTGATAGCATCATTATTACCTTGGTTTGAAGCCAAAGAAAATGTGATAGCTTTTTCTTTAGTATTGAGTGAGGTTGCAGCTTTATTATTTGGTATCTACCTATATAAAACTAAAGTATTAAAAAATAGGACTTTAAAATGAAAATTAATATTTACTCAATTTATCTATTATTACTTTACATGATAGCTTCTTCTTTTTTTGGATTGGCGACATTACCAGTTCAGAAACAAGATTTAATCTTAGCACTTTCTTTAATGGTTATTGTTTTTTATATGAAAGAATTAAATGCAAAATCTTTAAATGAAGACCGACATTTTTACTATTTCTTTTTATATGGTTTTTTTGCTTCTATAGTGATGGCATATTTAAACTTTGCTCAACCAGTAGTATATAGTATGAGGGCTGCACGATTGTTGCTGGTATATTCAATTTTAATAGTGGCATTAAATATTTTATTGAAAAATGTTAATATAAAAAAGTTTTATTCTACAATTGTAGTTTTATCCTTTATAATTATATCGATTAATTTCTATGTATATCTAAGTGGAGATACATCTATATTATCAGAAAATGCAACAGTTCTTGAAAGACTTGGGGAGATAAGAATTGTTATAGGTACCTTCAGTATTATTATATTTATTTTGTTTTTTTATCATCATTTATCTGAGAGTAAATGGTTCATAATTCCTTTATTGGGACTATTGTTAACTGTGGTTGTTGTCCATAAAACAAGATCAGCATTGTTCCCTCTGTTGATTATTATGGTGATACCTTTATTGAGAGTATATAAAGCACAGTTTGTTAAAGTTTGGATGTTTTTTGGAGCTCTCATACTTGTTTCTTTTATAGTATCAGGATATGAAAAATCTATTATTTCACCGATTACTGACTTATTTATGTTACTTATAGAAGAGTCTCAAACTACGAAGCACTCCAATGTAAATATACGTGGTCTTGAACTAGCATATTTTTGGAATTTTTTAGATGAAAAAAGTATGATATTTGGTTATGGTATGGAAAATATCCAATTTAAGGTATTGTATGTCACACACTATCATCTTTCCGATATTGGGTTATTTAATGTCTTTTATTTGCATGGCTTGGTTGGGTCAATTTTATATATTATAATATATTGGAGACTTTATCGTGTCTCTAAAAGATCAAATACACCATTACATTTAACGGGAAGAAGTATAGTTTATTTTCAGATACTTTCTCCAAGTAGTATATTTCTTTATTCTCCAGAGTATATGTTCTTATTCTTTATGTTTTATATTCTTATTAAGAATAGTAATGAAAACATGTCAAAATATATTAAAAATAAAGGAACACAAGATGCATAAAGTTTTTATTTTTATAGTAAATTATAAATCAGAAGATGTTATAGGTAATGCAGTTAAATCTTTTGATGAAGAGACTGTTGAAATAGAAATTGTAATTTTAGATAATGGGTCAACAGAAGAGTCATATAAAGCATTGCGTCAGGCAGTAGGAAAAGATATAGATATTATTCGTACTGAGGGTAACTTAGGTTATTCTGCAGGAGCAAATTATTTAGTGAATCATGTGAAAAATAATTATGATAATGTAGAATATCTTTTCTTTTTTAATCCAGATGCAGTAGCTACTAAAAATATGGTTGG
>DQSS01000347.1 GCA_015663165.1 Arcobacter sp.
AATTTCATATTATCTTATCATTTTAGAAATTAACTTTGCTGAATTTATGTATTAGATATTCAGGCCATTATACTATTAATTCAAGTTTACTGTGCTTACGCTGAAGCTTTATTTTCAAAAACAATACATACACCATACGGATTATCAATAAATGAAATAGAGCAAATAAAAACTATTTCTTCTAGGTATGGAATATCTTTTGGTTGGAAAAAATGCTTTGAATTAGCTATATCTAAAGTAGACGGGGACAGAAGTAGTGATAAACCAAATGCATTAAAAAAGATAAATTCGCTGATTGATTCATATATTGTGGAACCACACGGAATAAGAAATAAAATCGCACATGGACAATGGAAAAAAACTCTAAATAGAGAAAATACAAAATTAAATAATGAGATTACTTTAAAAATTCAAAATTTAAATATTATAAATTTATACAGAAACAAGGAAGCCTTTGAAAGTCTTCAAAAAATACTTGAAGATATGATTGAATCTCCAAATAAATCTTATAGAAAAAACTATTGGGTTCATATTACAGAATTTGAAGAAAAACAAAAAGAAATGTCTATATGGAGTATTGAAAAAAAATAGAAGCACTTAGAATTAAAAAAAATCATACAATAGCATAATTATTTCTCGGTGTCATATCAGTTCATTTTATTAGCACCAAATCCATTTTAAATTTTGAAAACTTCTAAAATACGGTATTTGATGGTAATATTTAGTCTATAAAATTAGCTCCAACACCCGTAAGCTATTTTAGTATAATTACATTTTTACTATATATTTGATACAATGAAAATTATAAATAAGCAATAGGAGGTCATTATGTTAGAAAAGAAGAAGATACTAAATATTTTAAAGAAATACAAGATAGAACATAATACTGACTATGGTATTACAAAAATAGGTGTATTTGGTTCTGTTGCTAGGGATGAAGCAAAAGACAGTAGTGATGTTGATGTTGTCGTTGAGTTAAAAAAACCAAATCTTTTTACTCTTTCAAGTATACGATTAGAATTAGAAGATAAATTAAAAAATCGTGTAGATGTTGTTAGATTAAGAGATAAAATGAATCAATTTTTAAAAAACCAAATCACCAAAGAAGCTATATATGTCTAATGAAGTATTATTAGAAGCCCTAAAACAAATTTCTATTTCTGCAAAAAGAATTTTAAAAAGATTTGAACAAGTTGATAGTGTAGATTATTTTTTAGATTCAGAAGATGGACTTGAAAAGATGGATGCTCTTTGTATGCAGTTGATAGCTATTGGTGAGAGTCTAAAAAATGTAGATAAATTGACAGAGAAAAAACTTTTGGCTAAATATCCTGATATAAATTGGAGAGCAGCTAAGGGAATAAGAGATATCATAACTCATCATTATTTTGACTTAGATGCAGAATCTATATATGATGTTTGTGAAAACAATATTGAACCACTTTTAAAAACTATTGATACAATAATAGAAGATATAAGTTAATTTCTCGGTGTCGTCTCGGTGCGTTTTATTAGCACTAAATCTGATTTTATAAATAATATTGAAAGTTGAAAACCCGTAAATATGGTATTTGGTGGTATTGTATAGGTTATAAAATTGCTTCCAGCATCCGGAGCCATACCAAACCCCTATTATCAGCGACTTTGTATGTTTTATAAATCATCTTATATTTTATGGTACTTTTGATTAGGTTTTTATTTTTCTATTGCATAATTTGGGATCAATGTTCTAACGCATTGTAATGCTGGTTGGCTTGCTATAGTAGATGATGGAAGTGCTTTAGCTCCTATCTACGAAGCACATCGTCGTGGCATTGACATTCATGTGTGGGTAGATGAGACTCGTCCACGTAATCAAGGAGCAAACTTGACGGCTTGGGAACTTAACAAAAGTGGGATAAAACACACAGTTATTCCAGACAATACAGGTGGATATTTGATGCAACAAGGTTTTGTAGATGTTTGTATAGTTGGAGCTGATAGGGTAAGTAGACAAGGTGACGTGGCAAATAAGATAGGAACTTACCTAAAAGCACTTTCAGCTAAAGACAATGACATACCTTTCTACGTAGCTTTACCAGAGGGAACTTTTGACTTCGATATAGTTGATGGCGTAAAAGAGATTCCAATAGAGACAAGAAGTGAAGATGAGGTGACTCATATAAGAGGCATAGATGATGAGGGAAAAGTAAAAGAGTTACGAATAGTTCCTATAACTTCTTCAGCGCTTAACTATGGTTTTGATATAACACCAAACAGACTTATAACAGGACTCATAACAGAAAAAGGCATTTGTGAAGCAAATCAAAAAGCGATAGAAGATATGTACTTATGAGCCAAGAAGAGGGTGTAGTAAAGTACTCTTTAGAGTTTAAAAAAACAGAGCCAATAAGCTCTACATGTAAAGATAAAATCGAAGTCATAAGAGAAGATATGTATGCCCTTAATTTGATTGGTGCCTATGATGATGGCATTGGTTTTGGAAACATATCTTTGAAGATAGATAACTCTGATAAGTTTGTTATAACAGGGACTCAAACAGGGCATTTAAAACATTTACATGTAGAGAATTATTCTTTAGTAGAAAAAGTTGATTTTGACACTTTTACTACTTATGCAAGTGGAGCTTGCCAACCAAGTAGCGAAGCTATAACTCACGCTTGTATATATGCTCTTGATGCAAAGATAAAGGCTATCATACACGTTCATAATGAAAAACTATGGAGGTATATGCTTGAACATGATTATATAAGTACAAGTGATGTAGAGTATGGTTCACTAGAGATGACGAAAGATATACAACAAATTTATAGTTCATTAGATGCACTTGAAAATTGTTCTTTTGTTATGAAGGGACATTTCGAGGGAGTTTTTGTTTTTGCTGAAGATATAGAGGGTGCGAAGAAACTACTATATCAAATTATGGCAAAGATGCTATAATGAATAAAGCGGTATAACAACCAAGGACAATTTTATGTTAAAATTTGTTACTAAAAGTATAATCAAATATCTTATTATTCTTGTAATGACATTTATGATAAGTATAGTTTTATTCCTATCAATGCATGTTTCATTAAATAAACAGATGGAAAAACATAATCAACGATATGCTTCAATAATGACGAATTTAAAAACTTTAGATAAAATCTCAAGTTATATTATAGGTATTAAAGCACGTATATTTGAAATAACTGCAGCAACACAAACCTTAGAACATAGAGATATTCTTAATAAAAGCATAGAAAAAGATATAGAAAACATAATCTTGCTAAAAAAACTTTTAGGTTCAGATTTTGTTACTTCTCAAATCTTTTTAAAAGAGTTAAATATGCTAAAAAAGAACAATACTGTTTTGATGAATATTTTAGATGAAAGAGAAATAGCATTAAAAAACAATGATTTAAAACTTCCATTAATAGCAAAAAAAGTTAGAAAACACAATTTTGCAATACCATCTAAAATTGAACATTTACTAGGATATGTAAAAAAATCAGAAATTATATTAAATGACAAAAAGATGGAGTATAAAGTAATCATAAAAGAAGAAACAAAAAAGTTTCTTTATATAGAGATACTTATAAGTCTTATTATAGTTTTTATAACACTATATTTATCAAGGCTGATTAGCCAGCATATTGTGACACTGTATAGGAAACTAGAAACACAACTATATATAGATAATTTGACAAAACTACAAAACAGATTTGCATTGAATAAAACCTATAAAGATGTAAAAAACCCTTTCATAATTATACTAAATATCGACCTGTTTAGAGTAATAAATGAGCTATATGGAACTGATGTAGGAAATGAAGTTTTAAAAAGATTGGCTCTGATGATGAGAGCTTACTTTGCAGTTACTAAGTTTGAACTTTTTCGCATAGCAGGAGATGAGTTTGTACTTTTTGAAGAGGATGTAAAATATACTCATAAAGAGATAGAAAAAACAATACTTGATTTTTTACACTATATAAAAGAGCATAAGATATATACCCACCATAAAGCAAAAAGAAACATATAGTATAATAAGAGTATGAGAATCAGATATAAAATAACCGAAGAAATAAAGAACG
>DQSS01000053.1 GCA_015663165.1 Arcobacter sp.
AATAACCTGCAATTTCTATTCGCGGTCTTCTAGGTATTTTAAGTCTTCATGTTGGATTTGTTGTTGATAAGTATATCGAAGAATTGCTTTGGACGCTATTACTATCACCTGACCCCTATATTTTATATTTTATATTTTGTAGTAAAAATAAACATCTCAAAATTAAAATATATATAATCTATAAATATAAGTAATAATTTTAATTATATCTCCTATACTATTGAATATATTAAATTGGGAGATAATACTTAATGTTAAAAAATATACAAGCACCACAAACAATTTTTGGATTAAAATTAAAATTACTTTTTATTATGATTATGCAACTTGTAGGGACTATTCTATTGGTTATGTTTGTCTCTAAGTTTTTTCCAGAAACAATGCGATTTATGATTCAACTAGTTAGCATTTTAGCTTTGGTTGTAATGTACATTTTTTTAATAGTCAATATATTTCAAGGTAAAGCTTGGTCAAAAAAAGCTTTGACTTACACAACTTATATATTGGCTCTGTTAGCTATTATTTTTCCAATAATATCAACATTATTAATACAATATGGGTTTCTTGACCCAAGTAGTAAATTTTTTATTCATAATATTACCCTAGCAAAAGAGGTTTTGACTTTCCAAAAGCTTTGGGCTAGTCTTTTGGTTCTTTTTTCCTCTGCTCTTATTTTAAATATGCTAAGAAAATATACGCTTTTTAAGCTTTGGGATAAATCTGTATTGGGACGAAGAGAGCATATATATGACAAGATGTCATTAGGAAACAGTTTCGTTTTAGGGATATTTTTAACCATTATTTTTTATACCATTTTAATTATGCTCCCATCAAGTATTGAATTGTTTCAAAATCTTAAAAAACTATTTTTTGGTAGTCATATTATCTATTACTTGATTATGATTGTTTTCTTTTGGGTTCTAGCTATTTTGATAGATGAATATGCTACAGCTAAATATAATCGTAAATTAATTCTCGAGATAAACAACTTTTTTAGACAACAAGATATGTACACCATTCGTCATAGTGAACTACTTGAATTACAAGTTGAATTTGAAAAAGAGTTTGCTCCTGTGACGCATACGGCTATTACTTACAAAATTAATTATCTCTTAAGGCATATTGAGCTTGACAAGAACAATGCTGATACTTTGATGGAACGATTGGCTGAAATTGAATTTCAAGCACAGGAGTACACACAAGGTTTTTTGCATACACTTCTTTGGTCTTTACCTCTACTAGGATTTATGGGAACTATTTTGGGAATTATTGATACTGTTGGTACTTTTAGTAATGTATTAGGTAAAGAAAAAAATGCAGAATCTCTTATTGAGAGTTTGGGTGGGTTAAGTTTGGCATTTGAGACAACATTACTGGGTCTTATTTCATCTTTGATTGCTACTTATTTCTTTTCAATAATTAGAAGAGCTAATGACCAAAACAGTGTGACTCTATCACAACTTTATGAAGATGAAATCATTAGTAAACTTGCAAAGTAAGTAATTATGAGATATAAAAAACTAAGAGAGAGATACACCAGAGACAAGAATATGGATGAACAGTTTCATATCTCTTTTTCTGACCTTTTTGCAGGTATGATTGGGGTTATTATGATTTTTATTGTCTACTTTTACAGTTCAGTAGCCATGTCAAACAAGCTTAATGTCAAACCTACTTTTGAAGAGGCAATGGAGAGCAATATTACGCGTATTCAAAATGGAGCAGATAGTTATTATGAATCTATCTATTTCTATGAAGACTATATTAGTATAGCAAAATTTAAAAAAAAGATACCTTTAAATGAAATCGAAGATAGTATATGGTTACAAAATTACCTAAAAGGATTGTATGCTGATAAAGGGGAAGTACTTGCTGTCATAGGAAGTGGTAATCATCTTAGTTATACAAAGTTTAATGGGGTTCTTTATAAACTTTCTAAAAAGAATAAACGAATGCTTTCTAAGGGAGCGATGTATCGGCATGAAAATTGTGAATTTATTTTAAACAAGAAAGAGAAAGAGGAGTGTTTAAAAAAATGGGGAGCTGGTCAATGAAAAATCTCTCTCCCATAGGACTACTCTTTGTTGATTTGATGGCTTCTACTTTTGCCATTATATTTTTAGTCCTTTTTGTCACACTTTTAAAAACTTCACAAGAGCTAGAGGTAGCTACTCCAACTAATCCTACAAAAAAGAAAAGTAGTTCATATCGAATACAGCCATTAATATTATGTTGGAATGAAAGTGATCCACATCCGTATCTTAAACGAGTAAACTATAAAACACTATTTTCAAGCTATATTGAATTACATGAAGAGTATGTCTCTTTTTATAAAAAGTATAATAATTTAGCTCAAAAAATTGAGGATGAAGCATTACAAAAAAAGGATAATAAATTAATAAAATTTCTTGAATCTTTAGATAAGACAAAAAGAGTATATATTGAACTCTATACTACAAAATATATTTATAAACTTTATAAAATACTAAAGGAAAATAATTTAAATTGGGCAGTGGAGAATGCTTATTGGGTGGATGATAAAAAAAGAGAAAAAAAGATTAAGAAAAAAGATAATATAGATAATATGAATATACAACAACCTTCTCAAAAAATAGTTCAAGAAACTTTAAAAAGACTAGAAAGAAATGCTCAAAAAGTAATTGAAGAGAATAAGTATAGTACAGATAAAGATATCTTAGGGGAGTGGTTAACCCAAAAAGTTTATCGTGATAAGGGTTATGATTTGTGGTGGTATAAAGACAGAGAGAAAATTTTTTTTACTCATAATGATATAGTCAAATATCTATATCCATTACTTGACCCAGCTACAAAAAAAGAGCCATATAATTGGTGGTTATTGCTTATGCTTTTGGGTATGAGTTATTATCTATATAAAGAGTTTACACTAAGTGCAAAGGAAAATTATCTATGAAAAAGACACTCTATTTTAGAGAAAAAAAGAAAAAACTATATTACCATATAAATAAAGAGAAAGCTAAAGAGATTGACTTAGAAGAGGAGCAAATTATTGAGATAATAGAAGAGATATTAACTGAAACTGACTTTTTGCAAATCATTGTACAAGAGAGTTCTTCTGATATTGTTTGGGAAGAGTTAAAATCTGCTAATGGGTTTCCATTTTCTTGCAACGGGAATACTCCTTTAGCACATAATGTCAAAACCAAAAACAATAAAACAGCCATACCTAGACGAAAACTTATAGGGGCATTAAAAGTTTTAGTTGTGGGGTGCAATCCTGATAGCTTACCTAACTTAGATATTCAAGCAGAATTTATAAAGATTAATTCTGCTCTAGGTGATTTACAGCAAAGAGGTATTGTTAAACTTATAAACTCTAATACTGTTACAGATTTTAATAGTTTGGTAACACTTGTACAAAATGAAAAACCTGATATATTTCATTTTGTAGGGCATACAACTGAAAATGCTAATGGTGAGTATGAGTTAGCTCTCAAATCAAGAAGTGTTGGATTGGCAAAAGGCGTAACTCATGAGAAACTCTCTGGTTTACTGGTAAACAATAATGTACAATTTGCTTTTATCAATGCTTGTAACAGTTCAAATATCGCACGCAGCCTTGCCATAGAAGGATTGGCTACTATTGGAATGAGAAAAGAAATTGAAGATAAATCTTCTAAGCTTTTTTCAGAAACTCTTTACGACTCACTTGTTAATGGTAAATCCATTGATATTGCTATCAATAATGCACGACAAAGCCTTTACCTAGACAATAAAAATAACCAAAATTGGAGTTATCCTCTACTCTATGTATCAAATAATGAGGTTTTAGGATTTGAAATAGAACCTATACTTGTACCAATGTCTGAGGTAGTCATAGAGTGTAACAACACTAAATATGTCAATGTTTTCATAGATGACAAGTTGATAGAGCTAACGCCCGTTACAACTAAAGTTCGTACAGGTTATCCTATTGAGATACGAATGGAAAAAGAGGGTTACAAGAGTTTAACTAAAAAGTATACAGCTACTAATCCCAAAGAATTTGTTACAGAAAATTTAGACCCTATTTTGGGAACCCTTGTGGTTGAGACACATCCTAAAGTAGCCAATATAGCTGTTAAATGTCAGCGTATTAATAATTCAAAAGAGTATCAAGAGATGATAACTAATGCCATGGGAGAAGCTACTTTTAATGAGCTTCCTATTGGGGAATATGAGATTTATACCTCTTATGAGCTAAAAGGAATAAAGGTAAACATAGAAGATAAGAGTCAATCTAAACCATTAAAGCTTGAGTTTCCTATTGAAATGCACCTTTCACATGGTATGGCTACAGTTGGTACTCTGATATTAAAATGGTTACGAAAACCTACAACTATTGGTATTGGTTTTCTTCTTCTTCTACTTACGATAGGGACATTTTTATTTGTTACTCAATCTAATAAAATAGAAAAAACTCCTGATGGTATGGTTGAGATTAAGGGTACCAAAGAGTATACATTTTTAGGGCTGAATATTTCAAAGGAGAATACTCCACAGCTCAAAGGAGAAAGTGATTATGAATATAAAGAGAGACTTAAACTTAGTCAATTAATGGTTGAGGAGATACGAAGTGCTGAATCTGCTACCCAAGTTCAAAGGTATTGGGGAGAGGAACCTCAAATATATAAACTTGAAAATAATTTTTATATTGATAAAACAGAGGTTACAGTGGGGCAATATAGAAAATTTTTAGATGTTTTGAATTCTAACTCATCACTTGTAGAGCAATATCAACATCCATTAGATTTAGATGAGAACAAAGAACCTAATAAGAAAAAGTATGAAAACTTTGTCCCTAAAGATTGGAATGAGCAAATTGAATGTAAAAAGTGTCCTATTACAAATGTTGACTATTTTATGGCTTGGGCTTATGCTAAATTTGTAGGAAAACGAATACCAACTGATATAGAATGGGAGATAGCAGCAAGAGGTAAAGAAGGTAGAATTTTTCCTTGGGGGAATAAATTTGAACCTTGGAGATATAATGGTTATGCTTCAAAATATACAGAACCTACAAGAGTAGCCAATCCAAAATATAAAGATGGTTGGACTCCAAATGGAATTGCTGATATGGCTGGTAATGTAGATGAATTGGTTATCAATAAAGAGACAAGGCATGGCATTGATATTGAATTAAAAGGGGGAAGTGTTAGTAGTAGGGGAATTTTATTTATTTTAAATTATGGTAATTTTATAGTTAGTAATCCAAATTATACTAGTAAGACTACAGGTTTTCGTTGTGTATCAAAGTATAATTCAGACAAAGAGAATATGGTTTTAATTGAAAAGGGAGATTATAAAATAGGTGGAATAAATAACTATTATTTTGATTTAATTAGAAAATTAAAAGCATACAATGGTGGATATAAACAACGACTTGTGGGAGAGAACACATTGTCCCTTCCTGCAAAAAAAATTAAATATTTTAAAAATGGGCTTAAAGATTTTTGGATTGATACACATGAAGTAACTGTTGGAGAATATGCTGACTTTATTGATAAGATGAAAAAAAATAGTAATTTTAAAAATCATATATTAAAATTAACAAACTTAGGAAGTTTACCTCTTTCTCCTCAAAACTGGGGAAGGCAAATTAAAGACCAACATAAACCTGTGGGAGCAGTTAGTTGGTTTATGGCAACAGCTTATTGTAGAGGTCAAGATAAAAGGCTTCCTACAATTTTTGAATATGAATATCTGATTGGTGGTGCAAATCAATATACCTATCCAAATGGAGAAAAATATTTTAATAATAAAAGCGTAATAGATAATTTTAAGAGTGGAAAAAATGCAATGAATCTTGCTGATATAGGTCAAGGAAAGTTATTTAATGCTATTGATGAACGATTTAAAAATAGTCGAGGAATATATCATCTAATTGGAAATGTAGCTGAATGGACTAATGATCCTAGATATATGACAGGAGAAAGTGCTTATTTAAAGGGAGGAGATTTTAAAGTTCATGGAGATATAGGAGCAAATAGATTTTTCAAGTATTTGTTAAATAAACAAAGCTATAAAAATGAAGAAGTAGGATTTAGATGTGCAAAAGATAAATAGGAATTGATAAAATGTATGATGAGATGATTGATGATTTTTTGGATGAGTTAGATGGAAGCTCTGTAGATGAGCTGTTGTTTTTAGCAGGAACAGATATCTTATCTGATGAGGACATTGACCCCTATGCAGTTCGAGCAGGTTCAGAGGCTTACACTAAAAAAGCTCAAATGAAGAGTGCTGAAATTGTATTGGAGTTATTGCCTAAGATTCAAGAAGTTCTTGAATCAAGCCCACAACTATTTACTAAACTTTCAAAAGAAAGTTTGACTATTTTTTTAAAAGAGACCAAGAAGACTTTTAGCTCTTCTTCACTCAAAGAAAAGACAAAAGTACTATTGAGTATGAGTATTTTAAAAAGAGGATTGAAAGCTTTTCTTCCCATTGATGGTATTTCTCCCTTTGGGGAAGAACTCTCTTATCTTAAATTTGATTTAAAAATATTCGGAAATGAAATTTTTTCTATATCAGATGATGGAGAAGTTTCTGATGGTTTAAAATTTGATGAAACTATTTTAAAAAATTATTTAATACTTATTGAAAACAATGATATTAAATCAGCAAAAAAGTATGGAGATTTTTTATGGAATATACTGTTTCCTAAAAAAATTAATAATCATTTTGAGCGATGTATGGGAATAATTCAAGCAAGTGATGTATTTAAAGGAATAAGAGTTAGACTCTCTATTGAAAATAAAGCACTTATTCAAGTTCCTTGGGAATTAGCTAGATATCCTCAAACAGGAGACTATTTAGCTGTCTCATCTAACATTATTTTGTCTCGATATATACATAGGCGAGGACGATTAGGACTAGCACGGGATTTTCAGCCTTTAACTAGTCTTGGTGTACTTATTGCTGAACCAGATGCTTTAAATAAAGTAGATGCTCAACATGAACTAAATGAGCTTAAAAAAATTGAAAACAATCCAATGAATATTATTGAAATAATTCCAGGAACAAGTGAAAATTTAAGAGAAGCTGTAGAGAAACACTCTATAGATATTTTGCATTATATAGGACATGGAGACTTTAGTAATGATGAAGGTTATCTGATGTTAGAGAGTTCAGATAATCAGTACGATAAATATAGTTCTGACCGAGTTGCTAATATTTTAAATTTAGCAGACAATAGTATTCAAATGATTATTTTAAATAGTTGTAAAGGTGCTAAGAGTTCAAGCTATGCAAACTTTTCAGGTGTTGCAATACGATTGATTCAAAACAGTATACCTGCCGTAGTTGCTATGCAATATAACATTAGCAATCAATCTGCAATCATCTTTTCTAAAGTATTTTATCAAGCTATAATAAATGGTTTTTCCATAGAGTATTCTGTACAAAAAGGAAGACAAGCAATCTTTAATGATAGTGGAGACAGCAAAAAAGATTTTATTATACCTTGTCTTTTTTTAGACTATTAACCCAAATCAATATAGGTTAGATTTCCCCATGTGTCTTTGAGCTTTGCTAACTTCTCTTTTTTCTTTTCCTTTGTCAAGTTAGTAAATTTAATTTCTGTTCCATCTTTATATTTTAGATGAATATAGTGTTTCTCTTCTGTCAAATGATGATAAGTTAAATACGCAATAATTGCATTAATCGCGATTACTGATATTTTTGCTAATTCAAGATAACTTCCCATATTTCCTGCACGAGTATCCTCAGCTATCACTCGTTTTACAATAGTGTCATTTTCTTTTAGGTCTGAATAAATACCATTAATAATAGATATGTCTTTTGAATATAGTTTCATTTTATTCCTTATATTTTTTTGATTGAAGTATAACAAAATGTCAAGTCTCACCACGTTATACCAGTTTAGGTAGAAAAATAGCAATAGCTTGATAACATACGAAATCTTTCAGCAAAAAGGATTTATATGAG
>DQSS01000079.1 GCA_015663165.1 Arcobacter sp.
AACCAAAGGCACATTCACATCGAACAAGTAGAGGTCATATTTATTATCGTAGCTCAAATCTATAGCCTCTTCTCCCTGCTTTACCCAGTACACGTCATAGTCATGCTTTTGCAGGTATTTGATGAGTGACTTGACTAAATTGGGGTCATCTTCTAATAAGAGTGTTTTAATCAAATTTGACTCCATGTTCTATTATTAAGTACGATAGTAGCATCATTTGGATTAAACACATATACGCTAACATTTTACTAACGTTTAAATTGTATACTTAGCTCATATTATGATATTTATAATTGAAAGTAAGGAGGCAAATGATTAAATTTATACTCGCACTGGTTGTTATGATTTTATTGGGTCTTGTAACTTATGTGTATATGAACCAAAAAAACGAATATGTAGCAGTAGCCAAAGTAGAGAGACATATTATAAAAGATGAGGCTCTTTTGATACAAAGAGAGACTCTGCCTGTTAAAGCAGAGGTGATACCTGAAAAAAAAGTAACAGAGATTCTTGTAGTTGACTCAAAAATAATTAGTGAAAATCTTACTAAAACTAATTATTCAGATTCATTAGCTTCAACAGAAGAAGAAGTTCAGATATTTGAAGAAAAAATAGCTCAAGAGTTCAGTGAACAAAGTGAATACACTGGAAAAATTTATAATAGAGATGATTATTTAGGAAATGAGGTATCATTTGACGATTCTATGAGTCAAGATGAGGAAGAAAATAAATACACTGAAGAGTGGCAACAGAAAGAAATAAATACACCTCCAGAGGAGTAAATTTCTATCTAAATATAAAAGGACTTAAAATGAATAAAATGTTAAAAATAGGATTAATCGCAGGACTACTAAGTATTTCGGCTGAAGCAGCAGTTACAGCACAAACAAAGATCACAAAAGTAATGACTTACCCTGGGGTAGCAGTTATCAAGATAGATAAAACTGTTCCTGGTTGTACTTTTTCTAATAAAAACTATGTAATATTAGATACAACTACTACTAATGGTAGAAGTGTATACTCAGCTGCACTAACTGCGTTTACAACGGGTGCCAATGTACAAGTAGCTCATAGCGGTTGCCGTTCTTGGTGGGATGCAACTATGCCAATAATGTACAGACTAGATATGATAAAATAAATTGTATTATATTACATATACAGTAAGCCAGTTACCTAGTAGGTGGGCTTATTGTATTCTTCCCCTAGAGATTAAACATACACACAAAATGCATTATACAAGTGTTTTCTACCTCCTTTTTTTAATTTAGAAGGCATAAAGTTTAATGCTTATAGTTCTTCAGATAAAATTACGGTATTAATAAGCATTAAAAAAGTATAATAAGCATCTAAACTATATTCTACATAAAAATCTAAATATAGTAATCAATTAATGTATCTTATATGAACTGGAGAATATATGATTAATGTCACAAAAACACACATGCCAAAAAAAGAAAAATACCTAAAATATATAGATAAAATCTATGAATCTGGATGGATTACTAATAATGGACCCCTTGTACAGGAATTGGAAAAAAGATTAGCGAAGCACTTAAATGTAAAAAATATTATTTTAGTATCAAATGGCACAGTAGCCCTAGATATAGCTTATAAGGCACTAGGTATAAAAGATGAAGTTATAACAACACCTTTCTCTTTCGTAGCTACCACAAGTTCTTTAGTAACCAGTGGAATAAAACCTGTGTATGCAGATATAAACCCAATTACTTACAATCTAGACCCAGATAACATAGTCTCCCAAATTACTTCTAAAACATCAGCTATAGTACCTGTTCATGTCTTTGGCAATGCCTGTGATATTGAAGAGATAGAGAAAATTGCAAAAAAGCATAACCTTAAAGTAATATATGATGCTGCACATGCATTTGATGTTAGATACAAAGATAGAAGTGTCTTAGAATATGGAGACATTTCAACACTTAGCTTTCATGCTACAAAGCTTTTTCATACTATTGAAGGTGGTGCGCTTATAGCAAATGATGACTCTATAGTAGAAAAAATAAGATACTTAATAAACTTTGGAATAGAGAGCGAAGACAATATACCAGAGCTCGGTATAAATGGGAAAATGAATGAGTTTGAAGCAGCTATGGGACTATGCATGTTAGATGATATGGATTATATAAGTATGAAGAGAAAAGCGATAGTAGAGAGATATAAAGATGGGTTAAGAGGAATAGTGGATTTTCAAGAACAAAATACTAACTCTACACAAAACCATAGCTATTTTTCTATTTTATTTAAAAATTCAACTACACTAGCTAAAATACAAAAAAAACTAAACAATGAAGATATATACCCCCGAAGATATTTCTACCCTTCTTTAGATACTTTGAGTTATGTTCATAGCCCTAAACCTATGACAATATCTCAAAGTATCTCAAAAAAAATACTTTGTCTTCCACTTTACTCTAGTCTTGAAGAAAGTACGATTGATAAGATCATAAATATAATCCGTAAAGATACTTAATGAATATTATAATAAAAATTATACGTAAAATACTTAATATAAAGATAGATAAAAATGGCACCATCATTATTAAGAAAAATATACCTTTTATTCATAGAATATTTTTACAAAACAGTGAAAATAAAATATTTTTTACAAAAACAAAAAAATCACATGCCTTAAATATATTTACTGTGAAAGATGCTCTTGGATATGATATATTTGCTGAAATTAAATTTTCATCTTTTACTTTTAAGTTACAACTTCCTGTAAAAGTAGAAAAACTATTAAGTGCAAATGGTAAATATATCTCATATAGTAAGGAACCTGTAAAGAAAGGTTTGGTTGTATTTGAAAGTTTTTTTGGTAAAAGTTACTCTGGTCAACCTAAATATATCTACGAGTATCTCTTAGCACTAAATCTTCCCTATCAATATGTATGGGTATATCAAGATAATACAAATAATATTCCTGGAAATCCAACAATAGTGAAAAGAGGGAGTTTAGAGTATTTTAAATATGCTGCGAAAGCTGAGTACCTAGTCAACAATATAGTATTTCCTTTTCACTCAAAGAGAGATGAAACTATCTATTTACAAACATGGCATGGCACACCGCTTAAAAAACTTGGTTTTGACATAACAGTAGCGGGACCAGAGGCAAATGCGAGAGAGAATTTTCACAAAGAATCTAGAAATTGGGATTACCTAGTAACTCAAAACTCCTTTACGACTGAGGTATTAAAAAGAGCTTTTAAATTTGAGAAAAGTATTATTGAATCTGGTTATCCACATAATGATATATTGATTCAAAATAGTAAAAAAAGAGCTACCGAGATAAAAATATCTCTCAATATTCCAAAAGATAAAAAAGTCATACTATATGCTCCTACATGGAGAGACAATGATGCAAATGCTAATTGGAGCTTTAATTTTTCTCTTAAAATAAATCTATTGAAATGGCAAAAGATACTTGGCAATGAATATGTGATTCTTATAAGGATGCATCATCTTATCACAAAAATTAAGGGATTAGAAGAGGCAGAAGGTTTTGCATATAATGTGTCAAAATATGATGATATTCAAGAGTTAAGTCTCATCTCGGATATTCTAATTACTGACTATTCATCTGTATTTTTTGATTTTGCAGTAACAAAAAAGCCCATTTTGTTTTTTGCTTATGACATCAAAGAGTATGCAGAGAATATGAGAGGATTTTATTTGGATATTCATAATGATCTACCAGGCCCTATCATCAAAACCAATACTGAATTATTAGAATCTATCCAAAATATTGATACTATTAAAAAAGAATACCGTAAGAAGTATGAAATATTCAATCAAAGATTTTGTTATCTAGATAATGGAGAATGTAGTAAAAAAGTGGCAGAAAAAGTTTTCAAGGAAATCAATGAATAAGAAAAATATAGCTATCTTTCCAGCAGGGACAGAGATAGGACTAGAAATTCACAACGCCTTAAGGTTTGTAAAAGATATAAACCTTATAGGTCTAGCTAGTATAGAAGACCATAGTAGTTTTGTATACAAAAATATAGATCAAGATGCACCCTATATAAATGATGAAGCTATCATACCCTATATAAAAGACATGGTTAAGAAGTATAACCTAGACTATATTTTTCCCGCTCATGATGAGGCTGTAGTGATTTTAACAGAGAATGAAGACAAAATAGGGGTAAAAGTTATAGCTCCATCTGCAAAATGTGCAGACATATGTCGTTATAAATCAAAAACTTATGGCATGTTAAAAGATTTTGATTTCACTCCTAAGACTTTTTTAAAAGAAGAGCTACAAGAAGACTCTTATCCTGTTTTTTTAAAACCAGACAAAGGGCAAGGCTCCAACGGTGCGATGGTCATAAGATCAAAAGCAGAGTTGTTAAACATTAAAAAATTAGAAGAAAATATCATTTGTGAGTATCTACCCCAAGAAGAGTACACAGTTGCATGTGTAAGTGACCACAGTTACAAGCTTTTGTATGCAGGACAAAGAACAAGAAGCCGTGTAAAAACAGGTATAAGTGTATCTTCTTTAAATGTCCCTTTAGACAAAGAAGTTGACACCATTGCCAATCAAATTAGTGCAACACTTAAAATGAGCGGAGCATGGTTCTTTCAGGTTAAAAAAGACAACAAAGGTAAATACAAACTACTTGAAGTATCCGCTAGAATAGCAGGCAGCATGGGACTACATAGAAATCAAGGAATTAATTTTTCGCTTTTGAGTATTTATATTAAAGATAAAGTAACTGTAGGCATTATTAAAAATGATTTATCTTTCCAGCTTGATCGTGCTTTTATATCAAGATATAAGCTAAATTTTGGCTATGAATATGTATATATAGATTTTGATGACACTATTTTACTTGAAGATAAAGTGAATCCATTTATGATGCATTTTTTATACCAATGTAAAAACAAAAATATAAAACTTTTCTTAATTACTCGTCACAATAAAGTTGTAGATGAAACCCTCAGAAAACTGCATATTGACAAGAACTTATTTGATGAAGTAATCCATATAAAAGATAAAAGTAAAAAATCAAAGTATATAATAGAGAAAAAATCTATATTTATAGATGATGCTTTTAGTGAAAGATTAGATGTCCATACAGAATGCAAGATACCCGTATTTGACATAGACTCCATAGAGTCCTTAATAGACTGGAGAATGTAAGTGAATAATACACCTCATATCAAGCTTACTGTTGTTGTGCTTGTGTACAATACAGCAGAGTTTTTACACCAATGTTTTGATTCAATTTTAAATCAGACTCTTGCAGATATAGAGATTATTGCTGTAGATGACGAAAGCCCTGACAATTCACTAGAGATATGCAGAGAGTATGAAGCACTATATGATAATTTTCGAGTTATTACTCAGAAAAATCAAGGAGGTGCGGTAGCAGGTACAAGAGGTATGAAAGAAGCACAGGGTAAATATGTGGCTCTTGTTGATTCAGATGACTTCTTACCCCTTGATGCCTATGAGATATTATACACAAGAGCAGAAGAGGTGCATGCCGATATAAGCATAGGAAAACCTCTTAGATACCTAAATAATCAGTATTTAGAAGTTTTACTTCCCGAAGAACAAGCAGTTTGGGAAGAAGAGAGGGTTATAACATCATATAAAGAGATAAAAACTCTCTTCCATGATAAGTTTTATTGGAATAAAATATTTAGAAGAGATTTTGTAGAAAGAAACAGCATATATATGCCAGCAGGATTTCTTTATGCAGATTTTTTAATGACACATAAGTCCTATCAATTTGCAAAAACCATAGCCATCACAAATAAAGTTACATATTTTTGGCGAAGAGACACCTCAATCAGGGTAATAAAATCTGCCTCTCAAGAGATAGCTTCATGTGATAACTTTAAAGAGAGAACAAGGTCACTGCTTTTTCAAGATAGCAAAGATAAAAGTATATCTTTTAGAGAAGAAGATTTAAAACTTTTATTATTATCTTTTGTATTTAATACAATTGTTTCTCAAATTACCTTTAGAAAAACTTTTTTAGAAGAGACAAAAAAGGTTTTAGCTAAAGTTGACAATATAGCACAGCATGATATTCATCCATATGTAAAATTAAGGCTTTGGCTGATTAAAAATAATTATTTGAATGAACTCTTTTACATAATAGGAAAGAGTCCCAAAATAACTATAATGATAAAAAATAGAAAGCTTTATTGTAATCTTCCTTTTTTCAATAATGATGAACTGAATATACCTAAAGAACTATTTGAGTATAAAAGAATAAGAACGGAGATGATAAAAAATTTTCTATATATAGATAGAGGAGAATATTTTTCTATGCAAGTTTTACTGCATGGCATCTCACTACTAGAAAAAAAAGAGTATTTTATTTTTTTTAAGGACAAAATTGGTGAGACCCTGTATAAATATAAACTAAAAGGTATTGGTGACTACTTTTCTTGTGATGTATCTAAAAAAGACATTTTAGATATAAAAATAAGACTTTATGTAGGTATAGGAAATAGTGATAATATAGTTTTCAGAATTAAACCTTTTAATTGCGAGCCTGATTTTGATCTAAATAAAAAATTTACCTATATTACCCGATTTTCAAAAAACGAAAAAGAGTTATTTTTTCAGAAAAGAGACCTTAGAGATACTATAAAAAGAAAATTGAAAAAATTTTTATGACTTTATCAGTTTGGATGATAACATATAATCAAGAAGATTATATTGCACAGGCATTAGACTCTGTTCTTAGTCAAAAAGTAAACTTTGATTTTGAAATTGTAATAGGAGAAGATTGTTCTACAGATAATACACGAGCAATTTTATTAGCATATAAAAAAAATTATCCCGCTAAGATTAAACTACTTCTCCATAAAAGGAACCAAGGTATGGTTAAAAACCAGAACCTCACATTTGAAGCGTGTAAAGGAAAATACATTGCTATGCTAGAAGGTGATGATTTTTGGAATAATCCAAACAAGCTTCAAGTTCAATATGAGGCCATGCTGTTGCACGAGGATTGTGATATTTCATTTCATACAGTAAATACATCAAAAAATGCTACTCTAAATCAATATGGAAGTAATATTAAAGTTTTTTCTACACAAGAAGTTATACGTGGAGGTGGATACTTTATCTCAACACCATCAATCATGATAAAAAAATCTGTTATTACGCAAATGCCAAAATTCTTAGAAAATGCACCTGCAGGTGATTACTATTTACAAATACTCGGTTCACTAAAAGGTGGTGCTCTATTTATTCCAAAAAACATGGCTACGTATAGGGTAAATGCAAAAAGTTCTTGGACTAGCACTCTAGATAATATTAAAATAGACACGAGTTTCAAAGAAGCAACACTGCAAACTATAAGAATATTAGATAAATATTTGGAGTACAAGTATACTAATGCTTTTCAAGATAGGTATATGTACTTAGCATCTCTTTTATCAATGAGTTATATCCAAAATAAGCTAAACGAAAAGTTTATAAAAACTATGGAGGAAACACAGATATATGTATTAAATAAAAACTTTAAATATAAACTTTCATATATATTAAGAAAACACCCAAAAATCCTACTTACATTATCTGAAACTTTTAAAATGAATCTTATCACTTATCGATTGAGTATAAATAGTTTAGAAGCAAGAATACTGTCTATAGAGCAGTATATAAACGATACAAAAAACAATCAAATAAAAAAGGATATTGTAGAAAATGCTATCAAGCATGACCTTAAAATCTATATTAATAATGCCTATAAATACAATCTCAAAGATTTACATAAGTTATATAAACTATATGCAAGTTTTATAAAAAAATATGAAATTTATATTAAAAATATGAAATTTAAAAAAAATTATAAAATTATAAAAAATATCCACAATAGATATACTACAATTTATGAGTTCCTTATTATTTCATATCAGAAAAATAATCTTAGTTTAAAAAATAATGACTATACTTTTTTAATAGTAAAGATTCTGTTAAGATTAGAACGAATACATATAAAGATACAAAAAATAAAAATTATAACTTAACTTTCGCACCTAAATAATACACAATTCCCACCTCAAGACCCCTTAAGTACATATAAGTGTCATGCCAAATTTATACCTCTTG
>DQSS01000339.1 GCA_015663165.1 Arcobacter sp.
CTTCATAGCCCAACAAAAATAACACATAGTTTGAGATATCATAATGGTTTTTAATGTATTGAAATTGCTCTCTTAGTTTTGTATCTTTACTATTGGTATACATCAGAAATGGAACCTCATAAACCTCTTTAGTTAAATGCCCATGACCTTTTTTCCCGTTTTCCCCAAGTAGTTCTCCATGATCTGAAACATAAAATAGAAATGTTTCATTTTTAGTATTCTCTTTTACATACTCTATTAAATTAGACAAAGAATTATCGGTATAGAGTGCTGTATTTTCATAAGAACTATACTTATCATACTCTTTTGGATATTGCTTTTCATAAGGCGAGTGAGAACCTCTTTGTTGAAGTACAATAAAGTTTCTTTCTTTTAAAATACCCATTTTTTCAATAAGTGTTTGCAAGTCTTCATCATATCCTTTAGGTTTCATGTATTCACTAAAGGCATTTCTATCAACTAATTTATCAATATATTTAGGACACATCAAGTCACGAATAATCTGTAAATGAGAAGTAGTCTGTCCAGATAAAAAATAGGTCGAGAAATCATTTTCTTTTGCTAATTTAAACAAACAGTTATCTTCTTTTGAAATTTGAGATAGTCCATTGGGATATTTTAGTCTATTTATAAGTGTTGAGACAGATACTTTTGTCGTCGTTCCACCAGAATATACTTTTTTATGAAAAAAATCTTTATCTGTCTTTAATGTCTGTAGTTTAGGAGTTAATTTATTGTCGTCTAAAGAGAAAGTATCATAACGTAAACTCTCTCCGATTACTAAAATTACTGTTCGATTAACTTCTTTGTTCAATAAGGATGGCTTTTCTAAAATAGGATAATCAGCCACAGAGGAAGAGAGTTTTTTAGGTAAAATTCCAAAAATAAAATAATTAGCACTTACAAAAAAGTTTCGTGCTGAATGCCTATTTGTCGTAGGATAAAGTAACTTACTTTGACTATGTTTTAACTTTCCTGATTTTAAATTTGTCACATAAAACATTTGTATATTCAAAACTAATAAGGCTACCAATAATATGGATAATCCATATTTATACTGAAAAGCTTTGGTTGCAACGTATTTGTCAAGTAAGATCAGGAGTACCAAAGAGAAACTAGAAATAAGAAAAGGAATTAAAACCATGCCTAGCATTGTTGCAAATACTTCTATGGTCTCATGTAAATTTGTTCCTAACAAATAAAATTCAATTGCATTAATATTTTTTCCAAAATACTCAAAATGAACATATTGAGAAAAAGAAAATATGACAATTAAAACATAAATAAATATCCTAACCTTACTTTTTGGTATGATAGACAGTAGTAAAGCAAAAATCAATAACTTGTTAAAGAGCTCTTTTGAAGTAAATTTAAAAATAAAATATTCATTACTCAACGCATAAGCTTTGTCCATAGATATTAACAACAATGCAAATAAAAATACATAAAATAATGTATATAAAACTCTTTTTTTCAAACTCTCCATTAATTCCCTTTTTTATATGTTTTTAACATCTTCCATTTCCGTAAAAGAGAAACTTTTCTCTTGAATGGAACAGTATATCTATCTATATATCTCTTCGTAGCCTCTATCATACGTTCTGCTGATTTACCATCAGTATAAGGATGATACAACTCAATAGTACGCTTTCTATTTGGACTAAAGACATCATCTCCCCCTAAAACTTTTATCACATTTTTATATACCTTATCAGCACTATTTAAATTACACCAGTCTATATTTTCAGAAATACTATTTAAAGTAACGACAGGCTTATCTAAAAATATAAACTCATACACAACTGAAGAGCTATCACTTATCATCAAGTCAGCCATTTGTAGACTTTCTGTAATATCATCTACTTCAACAAACAAGACTTCTTTCATAGTTTTATACTGGTCTATCCACTCTTTTTTCATCTTATCATGAAACTTGACAATAACTAAAACATCTTCTTCTTCTGATAGTTTTTCTATGCTTTTTTCTAACTTTATTGCAGAAGTCAAAGAAGGAGAAAAAGTAGGAGCATACAGTACCATGTATTTAGCTCCATGCTCTTTGAGTAATGCCTCTTTTTTTAGTGCTGTCTCATCTGAGATACTATAGAGTTTATCAAGCTTACACCAACCTGTTTCGACTACCTCAAAGTTCTTATGCTTCTTAGCCAATTCTTCAAAACGTTCTGTAAAATACTTCCCTTGGGTCAAATACAAATCAAAATAATCACGAATCCTAAAATGCCCCTTTTTCTCTCCTGCTAAGCCATGAAATATTTGTACTTTTACCCCTCGTAACCAATAAGGAACATCATTTCCACAAACAAAAATGGCATCGGATGCAAACCTTTCTAAATCTTTAATACTTATTGTATTAGGTTCATGCTTATAAGGAAAAGCTTCACTTAAAGAACTGTCAACATACCAAAGGTATTCATAACCTCTGTCTCTTAGCTCATCAGCCAAAGGTTTTAATATCGAAAAAGCATAGGGTAAGTTACAAAATAAGATTGTTTTCATGAGGTAGATTTTAGCATAATCTTGGTTAGGGTATAATCCACCTATGCAAAATAAATTTCCATGGGACTCATACTCCGACCAACCCCACATACTAAAACGAACTTTAAAAAAAGAGTTACGAAAAGGTCATGGTTTTGATTATTTTAAACTTATAGTTACTAATCTTTTTTACTTTCCTTATCTCTTCCTAAAATTTCTATGGAAACGTTCGGAATCGGAGGCTTCAGCCCCGAATATAGCGAGGATAAAGCCATCGACTCCAATGCTACCAAACTTTTATGGTCTCTGCGTAAACCTAGACAAAGGCAAAGAACAATTTGAGTTAGTCGAAGAATTAGGAGTAAAATCCCTACAAATTAGACTCTTTTTAAATGATATAAAAAATATAGATAAATATGTAGCGTTTACAAAAGGTTTTGGAGAGGATAAAGAGATACTTATTACGATTATTCAAGACAGAGAAAATATAAAAAACCATGAGCTTTTAGCTAAAAATATAGAAATTATATTTCAAAAATTTGAGGGAATTACATCTGAATTTATGATAGGAAATGCCATTAATCGAATTAAATGGGAATTTGTCTCTATGGAAGAGTATTTAGGATTTTATGAAATAGTTCAAAATGTTAGAGATAAAGACTTTTCTCATATTAAACTTATTGGTTCTTCTGTCATAGATTTTGAATACCATTTTACCATTAGAACGCTTTTTAATAATTATAAAATAAAATTTGATAAAGTAGCCTCTTTACTTTATGTTGACCGTCGTGGTAGCCCCTACTCTACTCAAATGGGAATATTTGATTTTAAAAATAAGATTGAGTTTTTAGATACCATTGTAAAAAGCTCCTCTAAATGCAGTAATGCCATTTATATTACAGAAGCCAACTGGCCTTTAAGTGCTACAGCACCTTATGCCCCTACTTCTGAAAAAGAGTGTGTGAGTGAAGAATTATATAACCAATACATGTTAGAGTATTTTGATATAGCGTTAAAGAGTCAAAAAATAGAAAAAGTCTACTGGCATCAGCTTATTGCAGCTGGTTATGGACTTGTCGATGATAGAGATGGAGTTCTACGAAAAACTCCTGCTTTCTATTCATTTAAAAAGGCATTATCTACAGCTTGACAAAGTATATGTCCTATAAGAATATGCATCTCTTGAATACGAGGTGTATCATCTGAAGGAACAACCAAGTTTAAATGACATAAACGGTTCATATCTCCTCCCTCTTTTCCACTTAATCCAAGTGTTTTACAGCCCATCAATTTAGCTGTGGCAATGGCAGAAATAACATTCATAGAATTTCCAGAAGTTGAGATTCCTATAAGTAAATCACCTTCTCTTGCCAATGCTTCTACTTGTCGGTCAAATATTCTATCATAACCATAGTCATTGGCAATAGCCGTCATCGCAGAAGTATCTGTATTAAGTGCAATTCCAGCTAAACCTTTTCGCTCTGTTTTGTAACGTCCTGTAAGTTCTGCTGCAATGTGTTGTGCATCAGAGGCTGAACCACCATTTCCACAAAGCAGTACTTTATTTCCATTTTTTAAAGTTTCAACAAGCAGTTGAGATGCCTCTTCTATCTGAGGTATCATTACAGCTATGGTTTTTTCTATGGTTTCTTTATGAGCTTCTAACTCTTCTTCTATCATTTTTAACATGTTGTTGCAATCTTTTCTATTAAATTTGTAGTACTTTTCCCAGCTACAAAGTCTATGAGTACTACTTCATTGGCTACATCTGAACCTACTATCTCTTTGCCCTCATAATCAGCACCTTTAACCAAAATATTTGGTTGTATAAGCTTTATAAGCTCATACGGAGTATCTTCTGTAAAAGGGACAACAAAATCTATACTCTCCAAGGCTCCAATTAAAAAAGCTCTGTCTTCTAAGTTATTAATCGGTCTTTGTTCACCTTTTAGACGACGAATACTCTCATCAGAATTTAACCCTAAAATAAGAATATCACCCAACTCTTTTGCTTTTTGTAAATAAGTAGCATGTCCACGATGAAGTATGTCAAAACAACCATTGGTAAAAATAATTTTACGCCCCTGTTCATGCAGACGTTTAGCAATTCGTTCTATCTCTTCAAAGTTTTTTATTTTACTTTCTGATTGACCTTGATTTAGTGAGTGTTCATACTCTTCTATCTCATTTAATGTCACTGTAACAGAACCTACTTTTGCAACAACCACAGCTGCTGCTTTATTGGCAAATTCACAAGCTGATTCTATTTTAAATCCTGAAGAAAGTGCTACAGCTAAAGAAGCAATAACAGTGTCCCCTGCTCCCGTAACATCAAAAACTTCACGTGCTACAGTAGGAATAATCTTTATCTCTTTATCTAAAAGCCCTATTCCTTCTTCACTTAAAGTAATAATTGAATAGTCTAGTTCTAAATCATTTTTTAACATATGAAGAGCTTGAGCTAAGCTTTCATCATTATCTATATTGATTTTAGTTGCTAAAGTTGCCTCTTTTTTATTAGGGGTAAGTAATGTCGCACCTTTATATTTAGCATAGTCTTCACCTTTAGGGTCAACTAAAACTGCTTTATTTAAACTTTGACACAGAGAGATAATATCTTTACATAAGTTTGAAGGAAGTACACCTTTTCCATAATCTGACAAAATAACCATATCATAAGCAAAAAGTTCTTTTTGTAAAACTTCTAAAAGTTTTACTTGTGAATCTAATCCAATATCTTCTTTACTCTCATCATCATAACGAATAACTTGCTGGTTTGAAGCGATGATTCTACTTTTTTTAGTTGTCCTTCTTCCTTCTTCTTCTACCAAGGTATATTTTACATTTTTTTGACTGAATAATTCTCTCATCTCTTTAGCATTGTCGTCTGCTCCCACAACAGATAAGATTGAAACATTAGCACCCAATGAATGTAAATTGTTTACAACATTACCTGCACCACCAAGAACCGTACTCTCTTTGGAAACAGAGACAACTTGAACAGGAGCTTCTGGAGAAATACGCTCACAAGAACCCCAAATATAGTGGTCAAGCATTAAATCACCAATGACTGCTATATGAGGTTGTTTTTTTCGTATTTTATCCATCAAAATCCTTATAAAATTTTTATTTTATTATCATCGAAATAGTCTCTACACTCTAAAATAGTTTTAAAAGATAAAGAGGTGTTTTCTATTGTTCTCTCACCTATGGCAATAGTATTTTTGATTTTAGAGTTTTTAGCCAAATCAATGTCACTTTGTTTGTCACCAATGAGCCAAGAGCTCCCTAAATCAATAACATTTTGAGATAAAATTTTGTCTATCATCCCTGTTTGTGGTTTACGACAAGCACAATTTTTTTCTGGTGAATGATTACAATGATGCACGGAAATAATATCAATATTTTCTTTTTTAAACTCATCAAGCATCCATGAAGTTAGTACTTGAAAATCTTCTTCACTATAATAATCTCGTCCTATGCCTGATTGATTGGTTACAATAAAAAGAAGATAACCTTTCTCTATAAAAAACCTAAGCAGTTCAAAAATACCCTCTGTAAACTCAAAGTCTTCTATTTTATACACATAACCATGGTCAATATTAATAACACCATCTCTATCTAAAAAGAGTGCCTTTTGCAAAACCTTACTCTTCGTCTGCTGTTTTCATCTCTACAAATTCAGCTAAAATCTCTCCTGCTTCAGCATCTGGCATCTCTCCAGCTTCTATCTCTATTACGATGTCTTTACACTCAGCATGCATCTCTTGAAGGTCTTGCAATTCTTCTTTATCTGCAATGGATGCCATTTTTGCTTTTTCTATCATAGAAAACATTTCATCTATGGCTTCTTCTAAGTCTGGAATAATTTCTTGTGTTAAAAAGTTTTTGAGTTTTTCTGAATTTGACATAATTGTCCTTTAATATATAATAAACGAATTTTATCTGAAATAATTAAAAGGGGGATTGAAAATATTATTGGATAAATCTAATAATATTAATAACCACTCATTTCACCTTCTAGTATTATCATTGCTTGTTTTAAGGCTTCTAGCACACTTAATTTTTCTTTTCTCTCTAATGATTCAAGTGTTAATAGATGTAATTTTTCTAAATATAACTTTAATAACTCTTCATTTTCCATATTTTTTCCTCTTGATTATTTAAATAAAATATTTATTAACATAATTTTTTATTTAAAGTTATATTTTATAAATATTTATTTTTTTTAATATAACTTTAAAAAAAAAACCTTCAAAATCAAAAGAAGTGAGAATAAATATCATTATTTTTCAAAATTATATTGTAATTATAGGAATAATTCATTAGAATTTAATATATCAATTTTTCAAAGGAGTTAGATATGGAGGAATTTTTTGTTATTAAAAGACGAAAACTAGATAAGAGTTGGAACTTAAGTGATTTACATGAGTCAAATAATGCATTTGATTATTGTGAGCAAATGCTTGATATTCCTGAAGAGCATATAGTGGATGCTGAAATGGGTTCAGAAGGACTTGAAATTACAGTTATCGATGCAGATGAAAATGAAGATTGGTACGTGCAACTTCAACGTGCTGCTTAATACCTTTTATGCCTAAAATATGGTCGGTATACCCCAAGGGCATTTCCGTTGAGCAACCGACCCTACAAAATGCAATAAAATGTAGTCAAAAAGACTACACTCTACTTTTAGTGACACCCACACCCTGTACCACATGATTCACCTGAATCTTTAGGCTGTTCTTTTGGAGCTGGTTTTGCTGCAGCTGCTGCTGGAGCAGTTGAACCTGTACTACAAGCAGAAACACCTGGAGGTGTTGTTGGTTGCATTTCAGCATTACTTACTCCACCTTCTGCATTTACTTTGTCAATAAATGTTAACAAGTTAGCTGCTGCTTCATGGTAACGTTTCGCTGTTTCAGAATCTGGTTTATGGAAAGCAATAGGCTGACCTGTATCTCCACCATGTCTAATCGCTGGTTCAATTGGTATTTTTGCCATTAATACTGTTTTGTACTCATCTGCAA
>DQSS01000233.1 GCA_015663165.1 Arcobacter sp.
CAAGATGGAATTTTGGGTAAAGAAGTGGCAGGTTATTTTATAACTCATGATATATATGAAGAATGGGCACTGGAAAGAATAATTGAAAGTGAATTTATAAATAAAATTAATGAAGACTCATTTTTTGAAAATATTGGAAATTCATTAGCAATTCGCAGATCTTTTAGAAATTGGATATCAGAAAAATTACTTTTAAATAGTGAAGACATTAAATCATTTATCGAATATATTGTGGATAATACACATGTAGAACAATTTTGTAAAGATGAAATTTTAATAGCTGTTTTGTTATCAGATTATTCAGATGCATTTTTTGAAAATTTTGAAAAAGAATTATTTAATGATGATGCTATACTTTTACAAAGGATATCGTTTCTGTTGCGAATAGCATGTAAAGAGGTTGATAACAGTGTGTTAGAATCATATAGACTAAAAATAAATACCCTTGAAGTCTTTTCTATGTTTAATAAACCAAAAGGCTTAGGGTGGGAAAGTTTTATCACAACAATCTATAAACACAAAGATAGGCTTGGACTAGAGTATATTGAATTTATCTTACCTGTACTAAGAGAATGGCAAACTAAAAATCAAAAAGGAGATACTTCAAGAAAAGCATCTTTAATCGCTCTACATTATTATGAGCTAATCAATCAAGAGACACATAAATATGGATTTGATGAATATATAAAAAACATATGTGATGTTATCATTGCAGGTTCTTCTGAAATACAAGAAGAATTAAAAGCTATTTTTGAGCAAATTCTTACAAATAAATGGAAGAATGATAGTGATGATTACTATAAATTGTCAGAAACGATTTTATCTACTGAATATGGATTTCCAAAAGCATTTTTAATATTAAAATATTTTCCAAATTATGTATTCAAGTTGGCAGATTTATTTTGGACATATAGTCCAAAAGAATTACCAAGGAGAGTATTTAGAGGGTATGAAAGAGAAGAAGTAGAGACTGCTTTTGGATTAGAAAAATATGGTGTTCCAAGATATTATCCTGATAGTGCTTTGCAAACACCTTTTTACTATCAATTAAAACTTCATCAGAATGATGCAATTAATTTTATTATAGATTTTATTAACAAGTGTGTAAAAAAATATAGTGAATCTGATTGGGAAGAGGTAAAGGAAGTTAAGGTTTATATTGATGATAAAATGACAATAAAACAGTACCATTCCCAAGCCTTATGGAATATGTATAGAGGAACAAGCTCTCCTGTAATGCCTGATATTTTAAAATCTATTCATATGGCTTTAGAAAAATATACTTTAGAAGTTATAAAAAATTCAAAACAAGAAGATGTTGAAATATTTTTAAACTATCTTTTAATGAAATCAAATTCATCATCTATATCAGCCATTGTTACAAGTATAGTATTGGCTTATCCTGATAAGACTTTTAATATTGCAAAAATTTTGTTTAAAACAAAAGAGTTTATACAAGCAGATTTAATTAGACAAATGAAAGATTATTCTGAAGCTAATTTTTTATATGGTATGGGATATAGTTTAAATTCTAATAGTAAAGTTTATGCTGATGAACGATTAAAAACTTGTGATGATAAACATAGAAACTCTCATCTTGAAAATTTATTTTTAAATTATCAACTTTTTAGAAATGAAGGTGTATCAGAAGCTAAAGCAGATAGACGACAAAAAATATTATGGAAAATATTAGATGATTACGATAAAGATCTTCCTGCACCTAAAGAACAATTAGAAAGTGAGAAGATATGGAGTATAGCATTAGCAAGAATGGATAGAAGAAAGCAGGACATAGAAGTAGAAAATGTTGATGGTGGGGTTCAATTGACTTTTAATTCTAAACTTGATTCTGAAATAGAAAAATATAGAAAGAACTCTCAAAAAGAATCCTCTGAAGTTTTCAAATATAATAGTTTATTTCTATGGTCTAAAAATAAATTAGAAAATAATCAAGATTATAAAAAATATAAAGAGTTTGAAGATAACCCATTATTGGCATTGGATAAGTTAAAAGAATTAGTTAAAACTAAACCAGAAGAACAAAGTCCTATTTTACAAAAAGAAGTTTTTTCAGATACGGCAATAGTTTTATTGAGAGATTTTTCAAATAAATTAAAATTAGAAGATAAAGAGTTATGTAGAGATATTATATTAGAACTGGCACAGCTACCTTTACAAAAATCTTATGACTATCAACTTTCAGATGGAACTGACTCAGCTATTGCTTATTTACCGTTATTAAGAGTAGACTTTCCAGATTTAAAAGATAATATTAAACTTCTATTGATATTAAATTTATTTAGAGATTATGAAATAGGAATGAGTAAGACAAATGTTAATGATAGTGCAATAGATGCTATTATAAAATTTTATGATGAAGTGGAAATAGAAAACTTTGTACTTGGTTATTTATATTTGATACTAAAATATAAAAAAACTTATACAGAATTGCGAGAAGACAATTGGAATATTTCTGAATCAGATGTTTTGGAAAAGTTTATGGAAAATTATAAAGAAGATATTGAGCGGTTTATTGCTAATAAAGTTCTTATTGAACACTTGGAAGATATTTCAAATATACAAATACAAAAATTGATTGTTCCTATGAAAATGATTGCTAAAACAAAAGGTCTTGAAAACTCAAATGTCATAAATAAAATTTTGTTTCAGATAATTCAAGCTTTTTCAACTAAAATTTTTAATGATGAGCAAGATGATGATTTTGAAACTGTACATAAGTTTATAGATAATTTTTCAGTAATCTTGTTAGAAACTAGCCTAAACAAGATACCAAATTACTTACAACTTCTAATTGATGACTTTAAACCAACAAAAGATATTGCTTCATTATTCACACAGATAATTCTAGTACAAGATAGAATTAATAATTATGAAAATTTTTGGTATATTTGGAGTTTATTTGAAAATAAAATTATAGAAACCTGTAAAGATAAAAGATATTGGGATATCGAGAATGTTATTTATGCCTATATGTTGATTTGGAGTCCATATGGAGCTATTTGGAAAAAAGAAGCCAAAGAGTGGCATTCTTTAAAAGAAAAGAATAAAAGATTTTTTGCACGAATATCAAGTGAACTTAATCAGAATTCATCAGTTTTATATGCAATTTCTTTTTTATTAAACAGTATCGGTTCTAGTTATTTAAACGATGGAGTAAAATGGATTTCATCTATGATAAAAAGTAATGACGACTTGCTAAAAGAGAAGTTGGAAGTTAGCACCATATATTATTTAGAACAATTATCAAGAAAGTATATTTTGAAGAATATGCAAGAAGTTAAAAAGCAAAAGAGTAAAAAAGAAGAGATATTAGTTATCTTAAATTTTTTAGTTGAAAAAGGCTCAGCATTAGGATATAAACTAAGAGAAAAGATTTTGTGATGAATATTAAAACCCTAACTATCCACCTAACCCAACAAAAAAAACAAAAAGTAGGCACCCTAGCCACAAAAAACAAAAAAATCTACTTCGAATACGACAAAGCGTTCCTAAAAAC
>DQSS01000118.1 GCA_015663165.1 Arcobacter sp.
ATAGTTAAATAGAATAAGGAAAACAAATGTTTGATGAAATAGAATTTAAAAGAGTAGATTTACTTCCTAAGTATGTTTTTGCTGAAGTAAATGAACTAAAAATGAAAGAAAGACATGCCGGAAAAGATGTAATTGACTTTTCTATGGGAAATCCTGATGGAGATACACCTGAGCATATTAGACTAAAGCTAATAGAATCAGCAATCAAAACAAAAACACATGGATACTCAGCATCTAAAGGTATTCCAAAACTACTTATTGCAATATCTGATTGGTACAAAAGAAGATATAATGTAACTTTAGACCCACAAACACAATGTGTAGCAACAATGGGAAGTAAAGAAGGATATGCCCATATTGCATATGCTTGTACAAATGCTGGAGATAATATAGTAGTACCCGACCCTACATATCCTATTCACAACTATGCATTTATACTTGCAGGAGCAAATGTAATCAACTTTGGACTAGAATTTGATGAAGATTACAATGTTCTTGAAGATAAGTTTATGGAAGATTTACAAGGACTTTGTGATGACCCAAAAACAAAACCAAAATTTATAGTTGTAAACTTTCCACACAATCCATCAACTGCAACTGTAACTCCAGACTTTTATGTAAGACTTGTAGCTATGGCTAAAAAAGAAAGATTTTATATCATCTCTGATATCGCTTATGGTGATATAACTTTTGATGGATATAAAACTCCATCAATCTTAGAAGCTCCAGGAGCAATTGATGTTGCTGTTGAAAGTTTCACTCTTAGCAAATCATACAATATGGCGGGTTGGAGAGTAGGATTCTTTGTAGGAAATACAAGACTAATAGCAGCACTACAAAAAATAAAATCATGGTTAGACTATGGAATGTTCACACCAATTCAAGTAGCAGCAACAGTTGCACTAAATGGTGACCAACTATGTGTTCAAGATATCACAGACAAATATGACCATAGACAAGATGTTCTAATAGAAGCATTTGATAGAGCTGGTTGGAAGATTAGAAGAAATAAAGCTTCGATGTTTGTATGGGCAAAACTACCTGAATGTGCAGAGCATTTAGGTTCATTAGAATTTTCAAAAAGATTATTAACAGAAGCTGGAATTGCAGTAGCTCCTGGAATAGGTTTTGGAGATCATGGTGAAGGTTATGTTAGAATTGCACTTATAGAAAATGATAAAAGAATCAGACAAGCTGCTAAAAACATTAAGAAGTTTTTAGCAGGATTTGAGAAATAATATATAAAAATATTACTATATAAAGATAGGAAAAGTTCGACTGATAAGTTGGACTATTTTTATTTATGGATATAAATGTACTTTCAATCACAGAATCGAAAGCTCAAATACTAAGTAAGAAAATAAGTTACAATATAAAATAGCAAAAATAAATTAATACTTCAAAATATTTACATATTTTTAACACCATAAAAACGTATAAATGATAAATCAAATACTAAGAATAAATTAGATACACTCCTTCTATGTTAGAAATCAAAGCAAAAAAGAAATTTGGACAAAACTTTCTAAAAGATGAAAGTGTTTTAATCAAGATCATCGAATCGATGCCCAAGAGTAAAAACCACATAGTGGAGATTGGGCCTGGATTAGGTGATCTGACAAAAAAACTTGTCAAGTACAAAGATGTAACTGCTTATGAGGTGGATAGAGATTTATTTGCTATCCTTAGAGTTGATTTTAGTAAAGAAATAGAATCTAAAAGATTAGATTTAGTACTAACTGATGTTCTAAAAGTTTGGGAAGATGGAGATTCGCTGTATGAAAGTAAGTATGATTTGGTTGCAAATCTACCTTACTATATAGCGACGAATATTATATTTAAAGCATTTGAAGATGATAATTGTGAGAACATCATCGTTATGGTGCAAAAAGAAGTTGCAGATAAGTTTGTAGCATCATGTAAAGATAAAGAATTTTCTTCACTTGGTGTAATATCAACTTTACTATGTAAGGAAAGAGAAATTCTAATAGAAGTTCCTCCTACAAGTTTCAATCCACCACCCAAGGTGGATTCTTCTGTAATTTTGCTGAGAAAAGATATGAATAATTCTGTAAGCGAAGAGTTTAAAACTTTTCTAAAAGTAGTATTCACTCAGCCAAGAAAGACTTTAGTAAAAAACTTATTAGCTCGATACGAAAAGAAAATCGTAGTTGAAGTAATAAAAGAACTTAATATAAAAGACCTAGCCAGACCACATGAAGTAGAAGCATCTTTGTATAGCCAAATTTTTTCAAAATTAACAAACTAGATATATTTTAGTTATGTTAGGAAAAATTTTAAATAAAATACAAAGAGGGATAATGGAAACTATACAAGGTAATAGTTCTGAGCAAGAAGTACAATCTTCTCCAGAAACTAATCAAACTACACAAAATACGCCAACAGAAACTAGTACTACAGAAAACACAAAAAGTGATACTAAACCAAATACAAATCCTAATGCAAATGGTAAGAAAGCAAAAGGTAAAACTCAACCTGCTAAAAAGAAACCACCAGTTTCTGGAAACGGTTGGACAAACGATACAAAAAAAGCATTTGAAATAAATGAAAAAATTCAAAAAGATAGATTAAACCCACATAATAAGCTTAATCTTAAAGATAACCCATCAGTTAAAATCACTCCACTAGGTGGATTAGGTGAAATTGGTGGAAATATGATGGTAATAGAAACTGATAAATCAGCAATTATTATTGATGTTGGTATGAGTTTCCCTGATGACTCTATGCACGGTGTTGATATACTTATACCTGACTTTACATACCTTAGACAAATTAGATCAAAAATAGTTGCTATATGTATTACTCATGCACATGAAGATCATATTGGTGCTATGCCTTATTTCTTTAAAGAGATTCAAGTTCCAATTTATGGTTCTCCACTTCCTTTAGAGATGATTGGTTCAAAATTTGATGAACATAAAATGAAACATCACAGATCATACTTTAGAGCTATTCAAAAAAGAAAGCCTATTAAAATGGGTGACTTTGAAGTTGAGTGGATGCATATCACTCACTCTATTATTGACTGTTCTTCTTTAGCTATTACAAGTGCTGCTGGTACTATTATACATACTGGAGATTTCAAAATTGATCATACTCCAATCGATGGTTATCCTACAGATTTCCATAGATTTGCTCACTATGGTGAAAAAGGTGTTTTAGCACTTTTAAGTGATAGTACAAACTCTCATGGTGCAGGATTTACAAAAACAGAAAGAACTGTTGGTCCTACATTTGATAGAATTTTTGCTAAAGCAAAAGGTAGAGTTCTTATGTCTACATTCTCTTCAAACCTACACAGAGTTGTTCAAGCTATGGATAGAGGAATTGCTCAAGGTAGAAAGATTTGTGTAATTGGTAGATCAATGGAAAAAAATATTGAGGTTGCTATGGATATGGGATATTTAAAATACAACAAAGCAGACTTTATTGATGCGCACGAAGTAAACAAATATCCAGACAACCAAGTACTTATTGTAACTACTGGTTCTCAAGGTGAGCCAATGTCTGCACTATTTAGAATGTCTATAAATGAACATAGACATATCAAAATTAAGCCAGGTGATATGGTAGTACTTTCAGCTAAAGCAATTCCTGGTAATGAAGGAAGTGTAAGTGGTGTTATAAATCAGTTACTTAAAGCTGGAGCTGAAGTTGCATACCAAAACTATACAGATATTCATGTATCTGGACATGCTTCTCAAGAAGAGCAAAAACTTATTTTAAGACTATGCAAGCCTAAATTCTTCTTACCAATTCATGGTGAATATAACCATGTTGTAAAACATTCTCAAACAGGAATGGATTGTGGAGTACTAGAGCGAAATATTCATATCTTAACTGATGGAGAGCAAGTAGAAATTACTCCTAAGTTTATGAAAAAAGTAAAAACTGTTAAAACTGGTAAATCATTTATTGATAACCAAAGAAATAGAAAAATTTCTGATGATGTAGTTCTTGATAGACAAACTATGGCAAACGAAGGTATGGTTATGATTGTTGCACAAGTATCTTTAAGTGAGAGAAAAGTAACAGCACCTGCAAGAGTAAGTTCATTTGGTTTAGTTGATGTTAAGAGTGAAAGATATTTTGCAAAAGAGATTGAAGATATGTTAGACCATCATCTAGTTCACGTAAAAGAAGGTATCTTAGAAAACAATAGAGCCTTAGAAGATGATTTAAGAAAAACAGTAAGAAAACACTGTATTAGAAAATACAGAAAATACCCAATGATTGTACCAACTATTATTGCACAATAGTAAAAAAGTATAAATAATAAAAAGGCTAAGTGTTAATTTACTTAGCCTTTTTTTATGTATTTTTTGAATATCTAGCTTTATGAATGATTATGTTATAATGCGAATATTAAAGGAGTTATAGATGGATTTTAAACAAATTGCTAAAGATGTTTTATTGATTGAAGCAAATGAATTAAAAGATGCAGCTTTGAATATTTCTGATGAAATAGAAAGAGCTGTGAAACTTATATCTTCTTGTAAAGGAAAGCTAGTAATTACAGGTGTTGGAAAATCTGGACTCGTAGGTTCTAAGATGGCAGCAACATTTGCTAGTACTGGTACAAGTAGTTTTTTCCTTCATCCAACAGAAGCCATGCATGGTGACTTAGGAATGATTGGAAAAGACGATATTGTTTTAGGAATATCATATAGTGGAGAGAGTGAAGAACTGATTCAAATTCTTCCACATTTAAAAAGATTTGATATTCCACTTATTGCTATGGCAAGAAGTAAAGACTCTACTTTAGCATCTTATTCAGATGTTTTTATAGATATAAATATCACGAAAGAAGCATGTCCACTAGATACTGCTCCAACTTCATCAACAACGCTTACAATGGCTCTTGGTGATGCACTTGCTGTATGTTTGATGAAATACAATAATTTTGCAAAAGAAGATTTTGCGTCATTTCATCCAGGTGGTAGTTTAGGAAAAAAACTTTTTATAAAAGTTGATGATTTACTTCAAAAAGAAAATTTACCTATAGTAGCTTCTGGTACATCTTTAAAAGATGCCGTTGTTATTATGAGTGAAGGTAGACTTGGAAATGCGATTATTTTAGATGAGAGCAAAAAAGTTCAAGGTTTACTAAGTGATGGAGATTTAAGAAGATATATGATGAAAGAAGATTTTTCTTTAGATACAAAAGTAGAAGAGATAGCAACACTAACTCCACGAAGTATCAAAGATAAAAATATCTTAGCATCAGATGCACTACAGATAATAGAAGACAATAAAATACAGTTATTATTGATATTAAATAATGACGAAACACTATATGGAGCACTTCATATACATAAGCTTATAGAAGCGGGAATAAAATAATGGCTACAAAAACAAATAAAATAAGACTAAATAAATTCATTTCACATAACAGTAGATTTTCAAGAAGAGAAGCAGATAAGCTAATCGAAGATGGAAGTGTACAAATTGATGGTAAAACTATAACAGATATGGCTACAAAAGTAGACTCACATACAATTGTAAAAGTAAACGGGAGAACAGTAAAAGTTGATTATAGTAGAGCAAGTACAGTAATAGTATACAACAAACAAAAAGGTGAAATAGTTTCTAAGAAAGATCCACAAGGTAGAACAACTATTTTTGATACATTACCTAGTAAATATAGTCACTATATGCCTGTAGGTAGACTTGACTATGCTAGTGAGGGTGTGATACTTTTAACTGATGATGTGGTAATAGCAAATGAACTTATGCATTCAAAGCTAGAGAGAGTATATAAAGTAAAAATTGCAGGACCAATTAGTACAAATATGGAACTAGCAATGAAAAATGGTCTAAACCTAGTAGATGCAACAGCAGGTGGTCATAAAGATAGTAAGATTACAGCTATGGATTTTGCACCATTTAATGGATACAATATCCAAAAAAATACACATAATTTTTCAATATTAAAAGTATCAATTTCTGAAGGTAAGAATAGAGAACTTAGAAGATTCTTCGCATATTTTGATACTCCTGTAAAAGATTTAAAAAGAATTGATTTTGGTGGAATAACACTAAATGCTTTACCATCAGGTAAATGTAGATATCTTGATAGAAAAGAATACACAAACTTAAGAGGCTTTATAGCTAGTATGCAAAAAGAATATGGTAAATTTGACGAGTCTTCTTAAGGCTAAGAACTTAAATGAATTTATAGGTCAAAAGCACCTATTAGGAAAAGATAAAGCCTTATATAAACTCATAGAAAAGCAAGATATACCACATCTTTTTTTCTATGGTAAGCCAGGAACTGGAAAAACTACTTTAGCCAAAATCATTGCATCTTCTATGCAATATGATTTTTATCCATTTAACGCAACATCAATCAAAATTGAAGATTTACGAAAAGTATTTGTAAAGTATGAAAATGCACTTATGAAACCTTTGATTTTTATAGATGAGGTACATAGACTTAGTAAAACTCAGCAAGAAGTATTGCTTCCTATTATGGAAGATTACAAAGCTATTATTATTGGTGCAAGTACTGAAAATCCCTTTTTTACTCTAACTTCTGCAATTAGATCAAGAAGTTTTCTTTTTGAATTTAAAGCACATAGTATTGATGACTTAGATGAACTTTTATCTAAGGCACTTAGAAAGTTAGAAAATGTGAAGTTAGATGATGATGCAAAAGAATATTTACTTTATAGTAGTGGTGGAGATGCTAGGGCTATGTTGAATCTTCTTGATTTTTCTTTTAAAGTACAAGATACTATTACACTAGAATTGTTAAAACAGTTAAGAGAAAATACTATAAGTGATGGTGTGTCATCTAAAGATAGCCATTATGATTTAGCAAGTGCTATGATAAAATCTATAAGAGGTAGCAATATTGATGCAAGTGTGTATTATCTTGCTAGACTTATTGATGGTGGAGAGAGTGTTGAGTTTATCACTAGAAGGCTTGTAATAAGTGCAAGTGAAGATATAGGAAACGCAAACCCTAATGCTATACAAATAGCCA
>DQSS01000037.1 GCA_015663165.1 Arcobacter sp.
AGTATTGGTAAAACTCTTGACGGCAATATGGGGTTTGTTTTGATAGGATTTATTTCTCTTGTTACCCTAATATGGGTCTCTGTTAAAAAGAATAAAGAGTTTTGGTTTTCGATGGTTACCAAGATTAATTTTTTTAATAAACTGATGTTAAAGATTGAACTCTCTTATATTTTTAGGTCCTTAGGAGTAATGCTTCAAGGAGGTCTAAAAATAGACAGAGCCTTAGCAAGAGTAATTCCACTGGTTAACCATTATGAACTGAAAAACCTTTTTACCATCGCACGAGATGAAATACGAAAAGGGGAAAAATTAAGTCGTATCTTTTTTGACAGTAATGTAATAGCACCCAATATTGCTTCTTTGATTTCGGTAGGAGAGAATTCTGCCAATTTAGAGAAAATATTTCTTTCGGTTGGAGATAAGCTAGGGAAAGAATTTAATATGGAAGTAAAGAAGATTTTATCATTTTTAGAGCCTCTTATTATTATATTTGTAGGTATGGTTATTGCTGTTATTGTCGTCTCTATTATGTTAGCCGTGGTAAGTTTAACCGATTTAACGGATATGTAAAACTGATGAAAAAAGCGTTTACCCTTATTGAACTTTTAGTGGTACTGGCATTGGTTAGTTTGCTTATTTCTGTGGTTGGTCCATCGGGTAAAAAGATGTATGAAAAGTTTTCTAAACGAATGAAAAAAATTGAAGAGGTTGGAGAAGAGCATGATAAGCAATTTTCCCGATTTTTAGAAGATAAACACTACTTTGATTTAAATAGAAGTAGAGATATAAATCAAAGTGAAATAAAAAGATGAAAAAAGGATTTACAGTTATTGAAATTTTGATTTCAATGATGGTTCTGTTTGTGGCTATTGCTTTTGTAAATATTAGTATAAAAGCATTTAATGATTATCAAAGAAAATCAGCTGTCTACCAAAATTTTTATATTACTGCTCTTAGCTTAAAAAATAAAATGGATTCCAATCCCTTAGAGAAAGAGAGCTATAAGGGTACGTTAAATGACATTAATTATATTATCACAAAACAAGAGATATTGAAACAGAAAAATTACATTACAAGCTTTGAGGCTGGTGCAGGTAATATAGGGGACTTTTTTATAACCCTTTACCAATTAAAAATGATTTTAAAAAACAAAACTAGAACAAAAGAATATACTTTTTATTTAACAAGACAAAGACGAGAAAATCCCTTAGTTAAATTGGGAGGAGAAGGAATATGAAGAGAAGAGGGTTTACTTTAATTGAACTTTTAGTAACGATTGTTCTTTTTTCTCTTTTATTAGGGACGGCTTTATATTCATTCCGTTTTATTTCAATTAATATACGAAATATTAACAATACCAATCCTCAAAAAGCAATCAATTATGATTTATTACGAGGAGTTTTTAACTCTATCTATTGCTATATTGATAGTGATTCAGAAGAGCTAGATATTGATAAAAAGTTTTATTTTTATTTTTATGGAGAAGCCAATAAATGTCGCTTTATTACAAAATCTTCTCTTTTCTATAAAGAGATAGCTTTAGGACAGCTTCGATATGAAAATGATGAATTATGGTATGAAGAGAGTAAAATTTTTGACAAGAGTATAGATTATCGTAGTTTAGATACAATTAAGATGGAAAAAAAAGTTTTAATCTTAAAAGGTATCAAAGAAATGAAATTTATATATAAGTTTAATAATCAAAGTAGTAGTGAATTAAGAAAAAAGATTCCTCAACTTGTGAGTATAACGTTTAAAGATAAATTAAAAGAATATGAGTATTCTTTTTGTGTAAAATCAAATAAGGTAGAAGAGTTAGAACGTTTAAAGTTTAATAGAAAAGAGTTTCTAAGATGACAAAAAAAGCTTTTTCTTTGGCTTTAACTTTATGGATTGTTGCAATGATGAGTCTTGTATCTGTCCTCTATTTAGGTCATGCTAAAAAAATTGTTCAAAAAACAATTAAATTAAATGAAAAGTTGCAATTGACTTTTGACTCAGAATCTACTATTGAATTACTTAAGTTTTATATTTCAACAGGATACATTGGAGGAGATAAAATTATTAATAATGAGTTTAAAAATGTTTTTCCTTCCTTTCCTTCTTCCTTATTTATTGATGGACGTCAAGAGGTATTTGATAATAGAACAATTATTTTACAAGATACGGCAGGACTTATTAACATTAATGATAAAGAGGCTTTATCTAATTACCTTTTTTTAGATAATGTGATTAATGAAGATAAAAGGATTATAGAAGATTCCATAACAGACTGGTTAGATTTAGATGGGGTTATGTCATTAAATGGAGCTGAAAATTCATTTTATCATGGTCGAAAATATCTTTATGGTGCAAGGAATGAGTCGTATTTTACTTCTCTTGAAGAAGTGTTTTTATTGAGAGGAATGAAAAAATATACTCTACTAGAAAAGGAGAAACTCTATCCTAGTTTAATTATATCTAATACAATAATCCGAAATCTTTTAACCATGAAGCCACTCATATTAGGAAAAGTTTATGGATTTACTCAAAATGAAATAGAACAGTTAGTAGAAGCAAAAAAAGAAAGTAGTGATTATTTTTTAAATTTATTTTACAAGTTTAATTTTCAAAATAAAAATGGAGAACGGGATGGTGTATTTCCTTCTCATATTTTAAGAATGACAGTTATTTCTGATTTTGATATGGTATATAAAAGTATTACTCTTCTCATAAGTTTTAGAGCAAATAAAGAACGAGTGTTTGAAGTTTTAGAATATTATGATTAATAAGAAGTTGTAAATTTAGAATAGTTAGCTGTAAAGAGCTTAAAGGATAAAATAGTTATAATACAGATAAAAATTAGGGGGCTTAGTGGAAAAGATAATGAAGTTAATTGTTAATACTTTATTGGAAAAACAGATCCTTAAACTCTCTAATATTGAAGATTCCTTTTTCTTATATAAAAAACTGGATAAGAGAGTAAAACTTAATCAAAATATTATTAGTCTAAATTATAGTAATGAATCTCCTTATCCTGCAAATATGAGTGTGATTACATCAATTATGAATGAAAATAACCTTTATTTATGGTTTATCAAAAAAGACAGTCATCGTTATATTCCAGAAGCATATGTGGTTTTTCGTAGACTTTTATTAGAGTATCAAGATCTTGTTTTTATTGTGAGAGGAGAACTTAATAAAGTTGTTCTAATTAAAAATGGTATTCTCATATCTTCTTTTTCTAAATCAAATATTTCAACAACCGATATTGTTTTAATAAAAGAGGAATATAGTCTTGATGAAGTAGTTATCTTAAAAGAAGAAGAATATACCAAGTATTTAGATGAATCTTTACATTTTTTAAGAATTAGTGATTTATTGGATATTTTAGATATAAAAATTGACTTTAAAGAATTTTTTTTAAAAAGCATTCATTTTTTGGCGTTACCACTTCTCATTAGTTCAATCATCATTACGCTTATTGTTGGGGGTTACTCCTTTTATCTTGATACAGAAAAAGAAAAATTGCATCATATTTATAAAAAAAATCAAACATTAAATCGTGAAATTAAAAATAGTATAGATAAAAATGAAGAAGAAAATATGATATATATGAACCTAATTAATGAGTTTAAATATGTAGATAAATCAATGGCTCTTTCAAAAATTATTCAAGTTACAGAAGATATGAACATGAGTATGTATTATATAAAAATATATGAAAACCGTGTGGATTTTATTATAAAAACAGAAAATAATAATAAAGTTCCTACTTATATTAAAAAACTTTTTGAAAGTAACTTATTTCAAGATGTAAAAAACATTAATACGCGTAAATTAAGAAATTCAGTTATAGAGATAACGATGAATGCAAAATTGAAAGTAATATAGTTATGGAAAAAAATTATTTATATTTATTGTTAGGAATTTTTATTTTTATTAATGGTGTTGGTTATTTTGATGAAGATATTAAGCATACTGTGAAACAAGAAGAACTTTTGAAATATAAACTAAAGAAACAAAAGTTATATGATTCTAATATTAAGGAAATAGAAAAAATATTGGCTCAGCAGAAAATAGCATTTATAGAAAATAGAAAGCCTTTTTTTACAAAAGAGAAGAAAGAGACCATTGTGTTTTCTGAAATTCAACAAAGTATTCAGTTTCTTTTTAATAATTTGGGAGGGAAAATTACACAGTTGAATAGTGGTGTAGTTATAAAAAATGAATTCTATAAAAAGTATCCCATAACATTGAACCTAGAGGTGATTCCTGAAGATCTAAAGGACTTTTTTGAACAACTTTATAAAATGAAAAAGTACCTCTTTATTGATTCGATTCATATTTCCAGAAATAAAAGAATGCGTATTTTAACTATAAGAATTACATTGATAGGATACCAATTAAAATGAGAAGATATAAGGTACTTTTGAGCTTTTTATTCATTATATTCTATTTGTTATGGCTTTATTTTTCCTATGAGTCTTTCCGAAAATCAAGAGAGGCTCACTTGACAGATATAAATATTAGAATTATTAATCTTAAAGAAAAAATTTCAATTGACACTAATAAACTCTATCCTTCAACTTTTACACTTTGGGACTTGGAAATGAATAAAATTTTGGAAGAGAGAAGGAATAAAGAGAAGGAAGATCGAGAAAGAAAATTGAATGAAATGAATTCAAATTCTTTTAACACAGAGTTTACTTCCAATATTAACTTGATTAAAAGAAAAATATGCTTAGAGAAGCAATGTTGGGAATTTATGGGCATGATAAGTATTAATAATCAAATAGAAGTAACACTCTTGTCTACAGATGAAAAGCCTAAACTAGAGACATTTTCTGTAGGAGATGAATTGTTAGAAGGATTGGTTGTTAGTAAAATAGAAGAAGATAGTTTAGTAATTTTTCATGAAAGAGATAAAAGAACTTTTGTTCTTAAATTATTTGAAGTGAATGTTTCAGCCTATCTTCCAAAAGATATAAAGGAAATTAATGAGTAGAATTTATTATAGATGGTTCATTTTGATGTTACTATTATTGTTCATCGGAGGTTGTACTTTAGTTGACTCTAATAAAAGATTAGATACAAAAAAACATTTATTAAAAGGGATTAATGATAAAATTAATCTATCTAATGAAGAGACAGTTTCGTATACTGAGTCAACGTATACGGATACAATGGTAGAAGACTTAAGTCATTATGTTTCGCAATCGACTGAGAATGTACAAGAGGTGACAAATCTGTCCAGTCCTATTGAACATAGAAAAAACTTTAATAGTAACTTGATGGTAGTTAAAAAACATTTTGACAAAAAAAAGGTTAAACTTTCAATAGAAGAGATGCCTTTAAATAAATTTTTACATCTTATTTTTGCAAAAGTTCTACAGGTTGATTATATTTTAGATAAAAATGTTCAAAATAATAAACAACCAGTGTCTATTAATATTAAAGAAGAGATTAGCAAGCAAAGGCTTTTCTCTATTGTTTCTAATGTTCTTGATGAATTTAATATTATTATTGATGTTGAAACAGACATTTTTTATATTAAAGAGTCAACACGTAGGGCTGTTGAATCTGTACATAAAATATACTTAGGTTCTAGCGTTCCAAAGGGAGTGGATGATAATGAAATTATTTATATGATGCGACCCTATTTTTATAATAACAATTTAAATAAACATACTATCTTTGTAAAAGAGTATTTTTTAAGTAAAAAGGGTTCGATTGTTATTGATAGTTATGAAAATTTAATTAAAATTCAAGATAAAGTTAAAAATATAAAAAAAGCTTTGGAATTTTACAGTTTTATTGACCAACCCACAATGCGAAATAAAAGCATGAAATTGGTTCGGATGACACATATGGATGTTAATGAATTCATAGAGCAACTTGAACCTATCATTAAGAATTATGGAATTTTAATTAGTAAGGATTTACGCTCTTCAGGATTACAGTTTGTGCCGATTAAGCATATCAATGCATTTTTAGTCTTATCAGATAAAGAATCCTGGATCAATACCGTACTATTTTGGAAGAATAAGCTTGACATTTTAGAAAAAAAGACCTCAATTGATAGTGAGTTTTTTGTCTATAAACCTTTGAATAGAAAAGCAGAAGAACTGGTTAAAGTAATTCAACAATTTTCTGAAGCATACAGTCTTGATCAGAATAAAACAGGAGATGAGGACTCATCTAAGTCTTCTAAAAGTACCTTTAACGTCGTTTTGGATGAAGAGCGTAATAATATTATTATTTATACTTCAAAGCAACAATATATAAATATTGAAAGAATGTTAAGACGATTAGACACTTTACCCAAACAAGTTTTAATAGAGGTAACCATTGCTGAGATAACATTGAGAGACTCTTTACAGTTTGGGTTAGAATGGTTTCTAAAAAATACTGCAGATAAGTATGGATATAACTTAACGGCACTAGGCTCAGGTTCTGCAGGTATTTTAGGAAATATTTTTTCCATTTCAGGTAATTTTGGAGCTACATTTAATGCCTTGGCTGAAAAAAAATATGTAAATGTTCTCTCTAACCCTAAATTACTCGTACTTAACAATCATACTGCCAACATTAATATTGGTAATCAAATTCCTATTATAACTTCACAGGCAAGTGCTGCAGATTTAGGAGAAGGTGGAGGAGCTACCCCCTCAATTTTACAAAATATTCAGTACCGAAGCACAGGTATTACGTTAGATGTAAGTCCTACTATTAATTCAGAAGGCTACCTTACATTAAATATAAATCAAACAGTAAGTAATGCACAAAAAAATACAACCTCTGATATCTCATCTCCTATTATTTTTAATCGTTCACTAACAACAGATGTTATTTTAAAAAGTGGAGAAACGGTAATTTTAGGTGGGTTAATTACAGAAGATAAAAGTAGAGATGAGACTAAAATACCATTTTTGGCAGACATACCTATTCTTGGTAAACTGTTTTCAACAGCAGGAGACAGTATTGATAAGACAGAGTTAGTTATCTTAGTTAAGCCAACCATTATTTCGAATAGTGCTGATGCAGCAATTGTCACGGAAGCCTTGTTAGATTTAATGAATTTTAAATAATAAACTCCATTTTTTTTTAAAAAATAAAATATTATCTTCTTTTATTAATAAAATTATTAATAAAATATTTTTGTTTTAAGACTATATGTGTTAGAATGATTTAAGTGAGAAATAGTTCTCATGAATTTAAATTTTTACAAGGAGTTCAACTATGAACAACATAATTTCAAAAGTAGTTGCTAGTGTTTTATTAACAGGTATAGCAATTTCAGGTGTTAGTGCAAAATCAATTTTAACAGTTGATGGAAATGAAAGTATATCAAGTCAAGATGCAGGGGTTAACCAAGATTTTTCTATTGATATTATAGGTGCAGGCAATGAAGCCAACCTTACATTTATCCCAAATATTAATGCTGCTCCAGGTTCTGGTTTTACATTACAATTTGAAAATGCTGGGTATGTAGAAACATCAAGTATCTTTTTATGTACTTATGCTGATGCAAATGAGACTAATGCAACTCAGGCAAATCTTACTGCTATAGTAGGAAACATGTTCTCAAAAGGAACTGTAGTTAATGGTGTTATGACTGCACCTAAGTTCCAATTTAAGAATGATGCGAATGAAACTTTAATTGAAGTTGGATCTCATATTTTCTTCCGTACAAATGCAGAATGTACAGAACTTCCAGAAGTAATTGGAGTAGGTGCCTCTTGTCTGACTGTATCTGCAAAGGTAGTTGATGGTATTACAACACAAAGTACACCATTCCCTGATTATGATACTGCTGTAAGAACTCTTGGAGAGACTAAAAGAATGATTAGAATAGCGTGTCTTACACCTACTTGTCAAATTGATGCATCAGCAGATATGAAGCAGTTTACAACAAGTGCTTCAGCAGCTGGTATTAATGGTGGTATTGGTGGGGGAACAGCAATAACACTTGATGCTAAGCTTGTTGATTGTCCTGAATGTGATCAAACGCAAAATTGTGTTACAACAATTGAAATTGAAAATAATTCGACTACACATAATCTTGAATCTATGAAGTTTGCATTAAACTTTATGAATACTTCGGGAGTAGTAGATAATACTGCACTTAAACTTAAAGATGTTGAAATTAAGTTAGATAACAATAAAACTGTGGACTATACTATTAATGGTAGTACGGTAACACTTAATAATTTAGGTATTAATGCAACAGGTGGAACACCAGATAAAATTACAATTACCTATACACCAAATAACACAGATGTAATTCCAGAAGGTACAGTTCAAGGTAGAATTTTTGATTTAGATACAAATACATCAGCAGATGTAATTTATGATAAAACTCAAGCTCTTGCTACTTTTGCAGTTGCTGGTCTAACTACATTTACTGTTCCTTATATGAATACAAACTACAAAACGTTTGTTAAAATAACTACAAAGTCTGATACATCTGCAAAATTATCAGCTGTGATTACCGATCAAAATGGTAAAACTGTAGATGTGCCATTAGATGATATTGCAGCAAATGCTACAGTATATCTATTCTCTACCTTTGGACCATTGTTTGATGCAGCTAAAGCAGCAGGTCTTGCAAATGCTTGGACTGTTGATTTTACAACATCAGCAGCAGCAGTAGTGGATTCTTACATGACTACACCTAACGGAGAAAGAAGAGTAGCAGTATACTAGTCGTTTCTTTTTAACAACAAAACTTTTAGTTTTGTTGTTTGCTAAGCATTTATTTGCTTAGCAACTCTTTCTTATAAATTATAAATCTTCCTAGCCAATTCAAAATCATCTTCATAATCAATGTCAATTACTTTTGAACCTTTTAGTTTATATAAAAATGGATTTTTCCCAATTCGGTCAGACATACTTAAATAGTTTTCTCGTGAGTTAATATAAAAAGCATGGTTAATC
>DQSS01000144.1 GCA_015663165.1 Arcobacter sp.
AACTACTTATAAGTTTTTACCCAACAATAGAACCATTACAGAAAAAGACATCCAAAAGATAAATATAGAACATATAGATTTCAAAGTTTTCTCAGAAGAAGAACGAAAAACTATCAAGCTCATTACCTATGCTTCTATTATTAAAAATTTACTCAATTTACATAATGAAGAGGAAAAAACAAAACTAATACAAAAGCTCTCTGGAGATTTCAATAAAATCTTTAAGAAGCGTGTAAAGATAGAAAAAGAACTTTGCCTACTTTCGGCTTTAATTTCCGAAAAACTTTGGGAAGATGCGACCAAAGAGTATCAAGGACTAGAATTTAAAATCGAACTATCAAATTTGATCTTATGTATATGGTTATTTGAAGAAAAAAAATTACAAAAACACTTTTTATACAGTAAACAAAAAATAAGTAAAGTTGCTCAAACACTAAAAAGTGACGATGCTGCAACTGTAGAAAAAAATAATAGAGAGGTAGCCAATCTAATTAATAAAGAGTTACATCAATACCTAAAATTAGAACTTCCTAAGAAAAAATCCTTTTTAACTCAATTAAAAAATAATCCTTTTTCATATATATATTAAATTTTAATTAATATTATAATATAATATTTTTATTAATTTAAAATTTATAAAAGGTTTTTCATGAAAAAAATATTATTAACTATTACACTCTTTACAATGACACTCTTCTCATTCAACAGCCAAGCATATATGAACAAGAACCATTGCGATAAGCTAATCCAAAATCCCTACTTTAAAGTCTGTTATGATTACAAGCTCATGGGTGCTAAAACTATTACGTACACCCTAAATGCTAATAAAGTCAATGAAGTCAATATAAAAAAACGTCCAAGTTTTCATACTGAAAAATCTTTAGATAGATCCTATAGAGTCTCTCCTAAATCTTATACACGTACAGGTTATGACCGTGGACACATGGCAAATGATGCTTCTTTTGATTGGAGTATGAAAAGCTTGAATAGCACCTACAGCATGGCAAACATTGTTCCTCAGAATCCAAGAGTGAACAGATACCAATGGGTTAAAGTTGAACGTTATGCTCGAATGGTTGCTAGAAAACTTGGAAGTGTTAAGGTTATCAATATTATTCAATATGGCAATCATCCCAAACGTCTAAAAAAACAAAATATTGCTATCCCAAAAGGTTTTTACAAAATTCTATTTAATAAAGAAAAAAACTTTGAAAGATGCTTCTATTATAAAAATACCAGTAGCAGATACGATAAGAAAGACAAACTAAAAAAGCATCTCATAGAATGTTCCCTTATTGAACCTAATCTATTCTATCCCTAAAATTTATTGACTTTAAATTTTAGTACGAAAGCAATTGGCTTAGGGATTAGAACACGAAGTGTGAGTACCGAAGTACTCACCTCAAAGAGGTTCAAGCCCGACCCAACGGGTAAGCCCCATAAATAGATTAAAGCTCAAACCCCTCAGCCTTACTCTCCCAATCAATTAATTTAATATGCTCTAAAACAACATCATCAATTGGCATAGAATAATCATCTTGATACCATACAATCGTCAACCAAGAACCATGACTCCGTTCATCTCCATCTAAAACAGAAGACTCAAATTGAGCAAAGCAAGTAATATAGGGAAGACGAATAGCATCCTTATACTCCTCAATACTTTTATCAATATTCTCTAATTCTAAAAAGATAGGAGGCACTAGATAAGTACACTCAGCATTCATCTTCTCTAGTGCATCTCTCATATTATTTTCAATATATGATTGATTCATCTCATCATTAGGAATACCAGAGATTAAACTCCTATAAGTTTGATGTTGCCAAATACTCTCTAAATATATTTCTCTACCACTGTTTAATTTAATATTCATAACTATTCTTTCATTATTTTATTCAACTCGACTAATTATAGCAATTAGTCAAAGAAATCGTCTATATTATCTAACAATAAAAAACTATCTATTTCTAATAATAGAATCTTCATCATGGGATAGCCTCTCTTCAACATTTTCTTGGGACTGTTCAACCTCCTCCTCTTTTTTTTCTTTAGGTCTCAATTCAATAATGACCTTTTTATATCTATCTTTAAGCACAAAAAGTTCATCTTCTTTATCAAAGACTGCTACCTGTTCTTTTATCTTTGGAAGTTCAATCTCTGCATTCTCAAACTTTTGAAGCGTCCAATCGTAACCCTCTCTAGGCTTATTTAATAAATTAACAATTCTTGTAGATATCCCTATGGCATTTGAAGTTGTATCTATTGGGAATTCATATAACTCTTTTCCTTCTAAAGTAATAACACCATCAGCACTGCGAAATCCACTACTTCTTTCCATAAAAAGATTAAAATCTCCAAATTTAGCAAATTGAAAACTCTCTATCTTTTTTAAAGCATCCTCTACGGCATCCCCAAGTTTATTGAATATATTTAAAATTTCAATACCAGCTTCTTCACGATTATCAAAAGTTTTATCATTTATAAGGATTGAAAAACCATTTTTTTCTATTTCTTGTTTGAGCTTATCAGACTTTTTAATATCCTCTTTATATGCTTCTGATTTTTTAGGAAATTTCTCCATAACTTTAGAAAGTCGCTCAATGTCTTTTTCCACATTAAACTGTGTAAACATGTGATTTTTAGCCAAAGCTTCAAGCTTCTTAATATCTTTTTTAAGGGTCATCTCCTCTAAAATCAGAGGATTACCTGAAGAGATAGCTTTCATTTCAGCACTGTTACTAGATTCCAATGAGATATCTTCTACTTCTCGTTCATAAAAACCTGCCAACTTAATCTGTTCAATAAACTTTGCTTTGGTCTCTAACGTTTGCCACATACGACTGTCTAAGGTTGCTTTGGTCGCATACCTGTTAACCATTACTTCAAACTTCTTAGAAGGTAACTTTCCTAATGCTTCTGAAAATTCCTCATATTTCATGCCCACCATCTTTAATGATTTAGATAACTCCATAAAATTATCATCTGAAGTATCTTCAGAATATTTCTTTGCCACTTCAAATAAATTATATAAAAAGTTCCCCTGTCGAATAATTCTTCCCTCTCGCTGCTCTAAGTCACTGGGTCGCCAAGGGGCATCAAGATGATGCAGTCCTACTAATTTTTGCTGTGCATTCATCCCTGCACCCATTTTTGAGGTTGAACCAAGTAAGAACCGTACATTCCCACCATTAACCCGATCAAACAGTTCTGCTTTTTTCTTATCGGTATTGGCATCATGTATAAAAGCTATCTCTTTCTCTGGAATACCAAAGGAAATCAATTTAGATTTAATATCATTATAAACATCAAAAGAGGTTTTTAGTGCCATTAAATCATCTCCACTCAGTTTATTTAACTCCCTATTGGCATTCTGCTTCTCTTCCTCTGTCCCTGTATCAGCTAAAATAACCAAATTTTCAATTCTTAATTTTTCTTTACTGTTACTATTTTTAGGCGTGGATAGGTCACAAAAAATTAGCTGTGCACCTTTAAAGTCATTCCATAATTTATATTGAGCTAAAAGATGTTCAAGCATAATATTAACTTTTGAATTTTTATCATCTGGAGCATGAGGATTAATTAATCTCATGTCTAAAGCACATTTTCGTGCTTCACTCATAATTACAAGCATATTATCATCACCTTTTTTAGGCTTTTTAGGAATATTTTCACTTCTATACACCAATGATGTTTGTGGATACCTATCATCTTTATCAGGTATACCAATAAATAATGCTTGTTCTTCACTACGCTCATTAATAATATTATTTGGTTTACCACCTATCATATTAGGCACCGATAATTTCTTTCCTAACTTTGCCAAATGGGTCTGTATTTGTTCTCTTGTAACCACATCTGCAAAACTTCTATAGGACTGCATTAACTCTGGCATATTTTTGAATTTAGAAAGACGTGAACGCATCTGATATTTACCTGATGGAGAGAGTTCCCAATCAGATACCACCTCAGCATACTGTTTCACCCATGCATCAAAGTGTAGAATATCATTCTCTTTTAATTGTTCGTAATCCATATATTTTTGCATCGTATACATCTCTGCTATGGTATTGGAAATGGGTGTACCTGTTAAAAAAAATAAATTTTTCTCCCCTGTCTCCTCTCCTAACATTCTTGCCTTTATAAAAAGGTCAAATGCTTTTTTTGA
>DQSS01000373.1 GCA_015663165.1 Arcobacter sp.
ACATTAAAGCTTTTAAATTTCGTATTTTAGGGTGATTTAGCTATTATTTGGGTAGAATTTAGGTGCGAAAGTTAAGTTATAATGGTTATGGTTCATAATGTGTGCGGTATTATGATTGATTCTATGAGAGAATCAATGGAAGATATTAGTCAGTTTCAATTTGTTACAATGGGTGTGTCCAAGTTGATACCACTTTTATTAGCTGTGTGGTTAATAAAATTAAGTTGGAAAAAAATAACAATTGAAAAGGAGCAAGAAAGTGAAGTTAAGTAATATATTAAAATTTATAATACTAATATCTATTTCTAGTGGATTATATGCACAAGATTTTTATTCATATAAATTATTTGATAATAAATTTCAAGTTATATTTCCTGGCGAACCAAGTGTTCAGCATATTCCTAAAGAACTATTAGACCCAAAAGCAATAGAAAAGTCAATTCCCTATGAGTATAAAAAGAAATTAACACAAAAACAAATAGAAAAACTCATCTCAGACATAATAAATAGGAATAATATACAGGCTTATATCTATGGAGATAAAGTTAATCAAATAGCTTTTACATCACAATCTATGCCATCAGCATTGAAGTATGATGTAGGAGAATATAAACAGAGTACTCAAAAGATGCTAGATAAGAGTATTAAGGATACCCTAAAAACAGATGGTCGCACAATAATAAATTTTTCATCTATATTTAATAGGAAGGAAAATACTTATATTGCGATATATACATCTAGCTTTTTTACAGAAGGTCAAAAAAGGTATGCAAGTACAAAACAAATAATCTACAAAAAGAAAGTCTATAAATGGACTGTGGTGTATTCTAGTTTAAGTGATAAGTATGTATTTGATAATTATCAAATACATTGTAAGGTTATAAAATAAAAAGGATAGTTATGGTGCTCGAGTAAATATATGAAGTAACGACGCAGGTTAGGGAAGATTATATAAATAATAAGTACTTTTAGAATTTGATGTTAAAATTCTAATGTAATTAAATTAACAAAGCAATACAAGGGGAGAAGAATGGTCACATTTCCAGAAGAGGGAACACAAAAAGAAAACTTAGGTTTTGATATTGTTTTTACAATCATTGTAATACTTGCATCATCTTTTAGTGCCTATACAACATATTTAGGTTTTTCTTATGACTTACCACAATTGGCATCAGGTGTAATCGCAGCTATTATCGGATTAGGACTTTTCATTATTAATATGAAAATAAAAGAATATAGACAGAGTGGGCAAAGTATCTTTAGGGTAATGTTGGCATTCTTCTTCTTTTTAATTTTTAGTTTTATAAGTAATACAAATGCATTTTATACTTACTTTTTACAAAAAGACATTGTGCCGAAAACACAAATACAAGCAGAGAAAGATTTTGACAAAGGGACGTCTGTCATCTTGGCAGCGATAGATAAAAATGAAATAACATTAAAAGCCGCACGAATTAAACAAGATTTAGATATTGCAAAAAGAAATCTTTATAACCAAATGATTGACCCTGCCAATCCAGGACTGGGTACAAAAGCAAAAGAACATCTTGCTGAAGTTGAAACAATACTAGGAGTCCATTTAACTAAATTAAAATCACCTCCTGCAAGAGCTTCTCTCAATCAGCATAAGGTATTTGCCGACCATTTGGCAGCACTTATAGATGAGCAATTTGAAACAAAGTATATTAGAGGTAGAACAGAAAATTTAGAAGCATTTAAAAATAATATTGAAAAAAGAAGAATACTCTATAGAACAAGTATTATAAATAAAGAATTTAACAAGGATATTACAGATGCAATGGGACGAGACTTGGCATCTATAAAGATAAAAGCAGAAAAACTTATTGATTTTAAAGGGGATGTTCCTCAAATCAATACAACAGCTGATGATATTGGTTCTTTCAATTATACATAGGTAAATTTTGTTGACGGTATCAACAAGTCAGCTATTATACTATCAGTGCTTTTATCGTTAATGCTAGATACCTTGGCACCAGTTTTGGCTATCTTGCTGTACAGAAGAAAAGAGGTTTATTAAATGATAGAGTCTAGTGAAATAAGTAATGAACATGAAGAGTTATTTCATGATGAAAATCATGAAGAAGGATATCAAGTCATTGAAGAGGACTTGGCAAAAAAAGAAGGTAATTATATTTTTACTGTTGGAAATGTATCAAGCGGAAAGAGTACTCTGCAAAACTTGTTAATATATAGACTGTGGTCTAAAGAAAATATTATTTTTGATTATGGGAACAATACTAACGACCATAGACAGCGAGCTATTATTAATAGATGGGTTGATTCTTTTAAGCAAGGTATATTGCCTCAAAGAACACAACAGGGCGTTATACAAGAGTTTAATATTGAAATAGGTCAAAAAGGAAAGCAGAAACTTGATGTTAGTTTTCTTGAGATATCAGGGGAAGATATAAAAAGTATTGTTCCCTCATACGACTTTGATAGGAAGCCTTCAGTTCATAATTTCCTTGACAGATATTTGATGTCAGAGAATGGCATCAATAAAAGGTTTATTTTTGTATCGGATGGAGAAAAGCACAAAAAAGGTATCGTAGCAAATGTAAATAATGAATCAGAAGATATACTTTTTGATGCATTTTTGAGATACTTACTCGGAGAGACACAAAAAGGTTTAAAAGAAATAAATATATTATTTGTTGTTTCAAAATGGGATACAGTAAGAGAAGATTATAAAAATAATTTTGAAAAATATATGAAACGAAATTTTCCACAAACTTTAGGTATTTTAAATGGTAGTAGAGTTACAGTTATGTATCTTCCTTTTACTGTTGGAAAGATTGATGAAAAATTAATTGACAAAGAAAAAGATATATATGAACATAGAATTACTACTTTAGAAAATTCTCATATTGATAGGCTGATACAATGGGTTTACTATACTTTTACTGGTGAAACACTTAAGGAATTTCCTCCTATTAAGCCATCTCTATTATATCGTATTGCAAAAATGTTAAGGATAAGATAAAAATGTATTCATTATTTATTTGTGGTACTCCACATAATAAAAAGGGATTTGAGTTTACGGTTCTTGAGGGCAATAAGGTGCCTGATGGAATCTTTCAATATATTGATATTTATAATCCAGATAAGATGAGAGATGGAAACACATACGTTATCCAAAAAATAAATATTTTAAAAAAAGACTATATCCTTCTATCAAAATATGTAGGTATCAATCCCTCAGACCAAAGAACCAGTAGAGGAGCATATATAGCTGCAGGTGTTTTAGTTGAGTCTCCTGTATCATTGTCTTCGTCAATTATGTTTTTATCTAAAATTACAAACTTGCATACTTCTTTAAAAATGATGCGTGATGAACGAAATGCATTTAAAACTACATTTGATATATCAAAAGATTTGCAAAATATAGAAATAAAATGTGCAGATGTTGCTTTTTTGGCTAATTTGACTTACTCAATATCAAATTTAAATGAAACAAAAAAGGTTATTTTTAATGATATAGCTCATAGTGAAAGTATTAAAGATATTGATGATAATCTAATTAGCAATGAACTAGACAATCAAAAAAAATTAATCATTAAATATCAAGAAGAACTGGAAGATGAAAAAGAAGCCTATAGATTAACAAGAGTGGAACTTGAAAATGAGATGAATGAATTAAAGAATAAGATTGAGTATCTTAAGAATGATTTAAGCTTGGCAAGTCAAAATACATATGCCATTAATGATACTCAGGAAGATTATTTAACTCTTTCAGATAAATCTATGCCACATAACCATAGCATACCACAGTCAACTAATAAAGTATCTCATCAGCATAAAAGACATGCTCCTATATCAAGAAGAAGCTCATCATATTCAAATCATAACCTTAATCAAGCAGATAAAAAAAGATTAACACTAACTGGTACTTTTTTACGCTTACTTATAGTTCTACTTTTAATTATTGTAGTATATTTTACATTTGATTATTTTACAGGTACGAGTGCAACTGGACTCATTGAATCTAGTAGTAGTCCTGCAGAAAATACTGTAGAGTTAATTTCAGAGACACCAGAAGATTCAGCAAAGGAAGAAATGGTTGTCGCCAAAGAGTCCAACGCGGAAGAAGTTGTAGTTATCGAGGTAGATGCGAGTGATATAAAACAAGAGGCAGAGGAAACTCCTTCAATAAATAAAAAATCACCTACCACCTTAGAGAAACTTAAAGACTTGGAGCGTAATTAAAATCGTCCAAAATTTAAATCTGAAATGCAATTTTCTAAAATCAACTAGAAAAAATTGTAATTTTTTGAAATATAGGGGTCAGGTGATAGTGATAGCGTCCAAAGCAATTCTTCGATATACTTATCAACAACAAATCCAACATGAAGACTTAAAATGCCTAGA
>DQSS01000283.1 GCA_015663165.1 Arcobacter sp.
ACCTCCTAACCTGTGTAGTTTGGTTCCTAAGTGGTGGCTAACCTTTCTTTGGGCTGGATTGTCCAGCTTGATTGACCTAGCTTTACTTGGCACACTCATTTATTAGTCCTTGAAATATTATATAAGATAGTTTGTAGATTTTTTTCAATTATAATTAATATATATAATACAAAAAAAGCAATCCAAAAATTATCTATTGGTCCTCTTAATAAATGAAATGATAATGCGACATAAACAATAAACAATGCTAATTTATCTGCATTTTTATTTTTTATAGCTTCTTTAATCGTAGAATCAATATAAGCAATTATAAATGAAAATATTCCAAAAAATACTATACTTAAATAAGAAAAATTCCAAAAAAGTTCTCCATATATTGTTAAAGGTTCTGAACCACCACCTAAATATTTATAGTTATTAAATATTCTACTGAAAACTCTACTAATTGACTCTGGTTTATCAGCCCATATTTCTCTTGGAATAAAAGAGTAAAATGGCTTAAAAAATGTACTGCCATATAAATATTCTACCTTATCTGTTGTAAGTAAAGAATCAAAAATTATTATAACATCATCTGTAACTATTGGAAAATCACCTTCCATTTCAAAGATAGCAATCGGTAGTTTAGTTTCAGTAAGTCGACCATACACCTCCTTATAATTAAATAGACCATCCGTTCTAAAAGCTACTAAGAGGTACGATAATATAATTAATCCTATTATGCCAGTTAAAATTACACTAAGTATTTTTTTATTATTAATTTGAGAATAAATCATAAAAACAATAGATAACATTAAAAACAACCAATCTCTTCTATCAATACTTGTTGTAAAAAATAGTACTAAAAATATTAATGCAATTATTATTGAAAAATTAAATTTATTCTTTTTTAAATAATAATAAATAAATAAATAAGTTAGATAAGGTAATCCATAAATAGGAACTATAAAAATTAGAGCTATACTTAAAAAACCTATTATTATTTTTTCTAATCCAAAATTATGCTTTTTACTTTTTACTTCTACCAGTTTATATTTCATAAATACTTTTTTATATAGAACATATACCAAGCTATAAGTTATCAAAATATATATTAATAAATATATTATTGACTGTTTGCTAAAAGTGTTTATTGTAGAATTTAAGATAGCAAACTGATTATAATTCTCACTTAACAATAGAATAATTCTAATTAATAAATAAAATACAGTAAATATAGAAAACATGAATAACATGAATTCATTTTTTTTAAATGAGTCTAAAGACACCCATAATAAAAATATTAATAGTATTAAAGCTAAAATCATAGTATTTTACTTCTCTTATAAAAATAAAATATATACATACAAGAACTTATTAAATAAAAAGAACAAAAGCTTAAAGCCAGTTTAATTATAGGACTTTGAAAAGAATAATGCAAAACAATAAATAAAGAAATTGATGAAACAAGATTTATAATTGGTATAATCCAAACTTCTTCATGACTTATCATCCATTTATTAAATATACTAGATATTGTGAAAAAGATAGCTGTTCCAGCTAAAATAGTAAGTATGTTTCCCCCTTTTATATAATTATCACCATAAATAGACATTATTTGGGTTGAGAAAATTATAAAGAATAATGCAATTATTACTGATAATAAAAAATTTATAATTAAATTTATTTTAAAGATTTTTATTTTATTTTTTTTATCTGCTTTGACTAACATAGGGAGAACAACACTTGATGTAGATCCTGTAATTAGCATAATAATTGTCAGCCATTGAAAAGCAGCATCAAATATAGCAATATCAGCAAAGGAATTTGTTTCTTCTATTATTAGTGTTCTAGCATACCAAAAACTTAGTGAACTGATAAAAATTGATATTAATAATGGTAAAGAAAATAAGAGAATCTTTTTACTTTCCTTTAAAATATCAATCATAGTTATTACATTATATTGTATTTTATTTAATATTATGTATTTTATTATAAAATCTATAGTAAAATACAAAGTAACACCTATAATCGCTCCTGTTTGTGCATAAAAATAAATAAAAATAAAAACAATAGGTAAAGAAAGAAAAGAGGCATATATACTCGATAAAGCAATTTTTTGATATTCCTCAAAGCCAATAAGTAAATTTTGCACAAAAGATGCTAATAAGCTAAAAAATAGCATCAATGAACTAATATATAAAATATTAATTAAGGATGTTTTTCCTAAGAAGAAATATTCTACCATATAAGGAGTTAAATAAAATAACAAACAAGATAAAGTTAGTGCAATCAAAAAGTTTATTACAGCAAGTATTGTAACTAATACACTTATATGCTTCGGATTCTTTCTAGCAATTGCCACCTCCTTAATAATAATTAAGTTACTGCTACTGTTAACTATACTATGCAAAGTAATAATAGTATTTCTTATCAGCATATATTCACCAAATTTTTCTTGACTTAATAACCTTGCAATAAAGACATTTGTTATAAACATAATACTTCTTCCAAAAACATTACCAACTAGTAAAAAGAAACTACTTTGTAAAATTGTTTTAATCATAATTTTTTCTTGTATTTATATTTAATATTATACTCATCTGCTCTTCTTTAAAAGAATCGGTCTTAGTATTTAGTAGCAGATACACAACTTTCACTATGCTACTTCCATTTCGTCTATGTAAGTAAAGTCTCTGCTTATATCACCATTGTTAAATACTTTTATAGCTCTATCATTAAGTATGGCATCAGTAAAGAGCATAGGTGCCATGTCTGGTCTTCCCCATGGTCCATAAACAGTGAAAAACCTTAGTCCTGTTGTTTGGATGTTGTAGAGGTGGCTATATGTGTGAGCCATCAGTTCATTTGACTTTTTTGTGGCTGCATATAAGCTTACTGGTGTAT
>DQSS01000314.1 GCA_015663165.1 Arcobacter sp.
TGTCTGCTGAAATTAATGAATATGCAAGTGATGTTTATTTTGCCAATGGGATTGATACAAGTTTTGCTATCACTATCACCTGACCCCTAATACGCTAATACGATGCTTATTTGTATCTCTTGTTTGAATTTTTACTTATTTTACATTGATTATGTATGCCATCCCACAGTAATGTTTCAAATATGATTGCTTTTTTTGCACCCTCTATTACATAAGTAATATCGTGATCTGACTCTATGGCTTTGGATATGACTTCTTCAATATCTGAGGTATGCCTAGGATCATGATGAATATGTTCTGTAAAAAATATTAAATCATCTTCTGAAAAGTTATAAAACTTTTTTAATGCTTTATATATTCTAGTATATTGTTCCGTAGTAAAAGCTTCACAACCAGGACCCAGTGCACCAAGTATTTCAAGAACAGAACTATTTTTACATAGAAAGTTCATACCGTAAATATTTGCCTGTGTAGAAGCTAACGGTTTAATGCTATCAATGTTTTTAATGTCTACTGCGGCAAGAAATTTTTTGAGTAGTTCCCTGTGTGAATTGTTTAAGTTTCCTCGCCCATGTTCGTCATAAAGATTCTCAAGTAGAGGTTCTCTTATCTCTTCACTATCGATAGACCCACAAGCATTGAAAAGAAACTTATTGAACGCACAAGAGATTAAATAATATTGTTCAGCAAATATTTTTAATCCACTCATGGGAACTTTTCCTTTTTCTAAATCCAATATAAATGGATGATTCACAAGTGTATTAATATCTTCTTCTATGGCTTTCATAACGGTTTTAATTGCGGTCATTTTAAATCCTTAAATTTTTATATAGGTTATACATTCTTTATGAATAAGGAAACCACCAAGGGCGTGTCGGATCCTTGCCAGTTTCATAGTTAATATGCTTTATGTTGGTATATTTTTCTATACCATACTTTGATAAGCTTATCCCATTTCCACTTGCTTTAATGCTTCCCCAAGGTGCTTCGGGATATGCTATATTAATATCATTAATCCAAACCATACCAACATTCAATTGTTTACTAAGACTTTTAGCTAGTGCTAGGTTTTGTGTCCAAATAGATGCCCCGAGACCATATTGAGTATTGTTGGCTAGTTCAATCACTTCTTCAGTTGATGAAAATCTTATTATTGGCAATATTGGACCAAATAATTCATCTTTCATAAGTTGCATAGAAAAATCGACATTAGATAAAATTGTTGGTTCAAAAAAATTATCGTTAATATTGCCTCCCTGTAATAATATTGCCCCTTTGTCAATAGCTTCATCAACTAAAGATTTAATCTTTTGCAGCTCATTTTTATTTATTATCGGACCAATGTCAATACCAAGTTTCAAATTTATTGTTTTCTCTGTTACTAGTTTAATAAAGTCATCATAGATCTCATCATGTACAAAAATTCTTTTTGCACCGACACATACTTGTCCAGAATTGCAATAAGAACCCCAAACTATACCATTGGCAGTTAACTCAAGATCTGCATCATCAAGCACTATTGCTGCATCATTACCACTTAATTCAAGATTAGTTTTTTTAAAACTTTCTGCACACTTTATATTTATTTCTTTCCCTACTTGATAGCTACCAGTAAAAGAAATCATGTCTATATTATTGTTACTTACAATTGCTTTACCTGTAGAAGCATCACCAGTTATAACATTTAATACGCCTTTTGGAAGTCCAGCATCTTCAAATATTTTTGCTATTTCTAATCCCACTAATGAGGAATACTCTGATGGTTTAAATACTATAGTGTTACCTGCGATAAGAGCAGCACCTATTGCCCAAAGAGGTAACTCTAGGGGATAATTCCATGGTTGAATAATACCTACTACTCCTACTGGGTCATGAGTAACATAACTTCTTTTTGTAGCCCAAAGTTCTTCGTTGAGCTGCAAGTTTTCATCAACTAATAGTTTTACTCCTGCTGTTGCAAAGTATCCAAGCATATCAGAGGATTCGATAACCTCTATATCAGCTTCTGGTAGTCGCTTACCAACTTCATCTACGATAATTTTCTTTAATGGAGTTTCCTTGCCTTCTTCTCCATATTTTTCTACAAGTATGTCTGATGCTTTTGTTAAATATTTAGCTCTTTCCCTAACATCAAGATTACTCCAGGCATTAAGTGCTTCTTTTGCGGCTACTATAGATGCTTTCACATCTTTACTTTCTGCACAATAAACTTTTCCAATTATTTCATCTGTTTCTGGATTAACTGAATCCATTTCTATAGATCCGTTAATCCATTCACCATTAATATATAATTTATTTTTCAACATAAACCATCCTTTGCTTTAATTATTATAACATATATTTTTTCCAGTATTTAATAACTAGATAAAAAAGAGATACACTCATTGTAAATACCGCTTTAGGAAAATTATTTGACTTTATATCTATATAATCATAAATAAAATCAGTACCCACTACCCATAAAAATAATAATATAAAAAAGAGTATTATGCCATAGGCATCTTTTAATTTTTTTTCGTTATCTAATAACTTTTCCTCTAGTTTATTGTTCTCCATTTCTGTAGATAGCCGTATATTGCGTTCAGGTGTTGTTCTAATAGGTGCAGACCAGACAACATCATCATATAATTCATAAACTTTTTTATCAGCATGTTCCCATGTATTATGGACGGTCATTAATACATTGGCATAAAAAATAGACAAAAACATAGTGTGCATAAAGCTACCATCTGAAAATATTTGTTTCTCATCACATATCCATCTAATTGCTTTAAAGGCAGTATGTATTTCTGGTTCTATTAGTTTTTTATCTGAGCTTAATTTTTTTAAGGAACTAATATTAATATAGGCATCAAGAACTTTTATTGTATCTATATGTGAGCCCCACATACCGTCATATTGGTTTTCCTCGAAGTATAAACATGCCCCCATTATAGTATAGGAAATTTCTGTTAAAACTTTATAATATTTTTTTAAATTATTTTGATTACATGTTGTATAGAATGCAGACAAGCAATCTATAGTTTCAGCTGTTGTAAAATAATCATCCCACCAATATATTTCAGATAGATCTTTATCTAAATCACTTTCGACACTTCTTTTTTCTTTAATAAAAAGTAAATATTCTATTATTTTTTGACTTGCATCCAGAATATTTTTACAGTCCTTAAAGTGTTTTACTAAATTAGTATCAGTTGATACATATGTTGTAATTCTATTTGACAATTCTGGAAATTCATTATGTATAAAAATACTTGTTGTAACTATCTGTGCTAAATCTGCTGCACCAAAAGGGTATTTTACATTATTATCCCAATCTGAGAACTTACTATAAAGCCAAATTAGTGCCTTGAAAGCAATATCTTCTATTTCTTTTTTTCTTTGATAGGAAAAGTGACTTTGATTAGTTTTAATAGAAGTTAAAATGGCTCTTATTACAACTGAAGTATCCCAAGTTACATTTTCCCAATTAATATATTCTATATGGTTTTTGGTATAGATACTTTTCTTTTCTATTAGCCAATCTACAACTATGGGAATCTTATTATCAATAGTATTTTCTAGTTTTTTAGTCAAAGTAATTGAAGTTTTTAATTTTTCTAAATATATAATTGTTAAAGCAGATTCCCAAAGACTATTAGTGTTTTGTGCTAAAATGTATGATTCATTGTCGGAACCCAAAAGCCATTTTGTTATGGGGAGTAGATATTGTTTTTCTAAAATACTTTTAAGTGGTTTATTAAAATCATTAAATGGTAACTTTTCTTCTACCATAATTAATATACCTCCCTAAAGTTATAGATGTATTTTATCATAAGTTAATCTTAAAAGTTAAGAACTTTTCTTAACTCTTCTTAAAAATTCACTATATGGAAATAAAGGGGACAGGCTACTTTTATATACTAACTGCACTATTTAGTAGCGTAAATAAGTAACTACTCCCCCAAAATTTAGGGTCAGGTGATGAAAACAAACTTTTTACTCAAA
>DQSS01000255.1 GCA_015663165.1 Arcobacter sp.
TACAGAGCTTCAAATAGTTTATCAAGAAAATAAAGAGTACGGAAAATTATATATAGAGGATTATTCTCCATTTATACCAAGAGATGAAGATATTGCAAATAATTTAATCTATTTAGAGAAAATTGAAATGAATGTTATTCATCGTGAATATATTGAAATATATAAACCTCTTTTAAAATATGGACTTATTACAGAATTAACATCAGTAACATTAGCAGAACACATTTTACTATTAGACAATTTTTCTTTTTTTGAAGATAAAAGCACAAGAGAATATATTTTAGATATTTTAGTGGAAGATATAGCTTGGTTTGATGAATTAAATGATAATAAATTAAATTCTATAGCCTTTATTCAAACTGTTAATGATAACTTATATTCACAAGATACTGATATTAAACTTTATTTGCCAACAGATTTTATCCCACCTGTACATATTCAAAGCCTTAAAGGAGAATATGAGTTAATTGCTGTAGATACAAAATCAAAATTATTTGAATTATACAAGAAAATGGGAATAGAAGAACAAAGTTTTAGTAACTATATTCAAGAAGTCATTATTCCTTTTTTAGAAAATAATCAAAATTTATCAGACAACAAAGAGGTACTAAAATGGTTAATATCACAATGGCATAGTATTGACGATGTAATAATTGAAAAATTAAAAGATGCAAGGATTATTCCAAATTTTTTAGATGAACAGAATCTATATAAAGCTTCGGAACTTTATATGCCTACAATAGAATTACCAAATATTTTAGATGATAATAGATACAAGCCAATATGTTTTGAAGATGAAAAGGTACAAGATAGTTGGATAGTATTTTTGAAAGGTTTAGAATCTTCTGAGATTATATTGGCACAACACATAAAAGATAAAGTAAAAAAAATAGTTGAAGACAATAATCAAGAAGATGCAATTTTATTATTAAATTATATTGCAAACAATTTTGAAATATTTGAAATGATGGATATTTTAGATACTTTAAAAGAGTATGCTTGGTATCCTGTAGAAAAGCCTAATGATATTTTAAAACCAAAAGATGAATATACTGAACTTAAAACATCTGATGAGTTAATCTTGTTTGATGATTTAAAAATAGCAGGTGGTTATTATCATATTTTAGATAAAAGAGTTAAACTTGGTAAAAAAGATGAAAATGGTGACTATACTGAAAAAGATATGGCTGAAAAATTAGGGATAATAATAAATATTCCAAATGAGCCTTTTTTTGAAAGTTTTAGAGAATTAATGAAACTTTCTCCACAAAATGGACAAGTTGTTAATTATGCGAGAGAAGTTTATAAATATATAGGTCGAAGATTCAAAGCCAGTATTATTGATTTTGACAAAGAAGAACGAACAATAGTAATTAATAATCAATGGATTGCACCTAAGTATGTATATCAACTAGAAATATCTTTGACTGGCATTTATAGTTGGAATAGTTTGGTTGGTAATGAAACAGAATCAAATTTAGCAAAAGGTTTAATTTCGTTAGGTGTACAAGAAAAACCAACTTTTGATTTTTTTATAGAGCAACTTCAAATATTACCACAAGAAGAAGATTTAGATTCAAATCAATTAAGAGATGCGAAAGCTTTATTAAATGAAATTCAAAATGAAGATGAAAATCTTTTTTATTGTGATGATTTGCCCATTTTAACAGGAAATAATCAACTTGTTTTATCATCAAATCTTTATATTAATGATTTACCTGCTTATAAAAATGCTGAGGATAAAAATAAAAACTTGAAATTTTGTCAAAGTCAATTTGACCGACTAGCAAAGAGATTAAATGTATTAGCTCTTAGTGAAAAGTATACTTCTGAAATTTCTGATTATAAGGAGTGTGAATGTAGTCATGAAATTGTAAATATTATGAAAAGTACTTCTTTCAAAGAAGGGATATTAAGACTTCTTTATCATGAAAAAAAAATAAAAGAAGATGATATAAATGAGACTGTATTAAATGAAGTATTACCATCAAATTTAATTTTTGTTAGTCAATTAATTATAAAGTATTCAATAGAAGATAATTTTTTATTTAGAAATAATGAAACTACCTATGAAGATGATGAAGAGCTTTATATTTTAGAACAAGATGATGAAGATGATATGATAGAGGTTATTTCTAAATATATTTGTGATACTAAAGATTTATCAAGAGATAGTTTTGGGTGGATTGAGAGAATTTTGAGAAATAAAATGGAGAGAGAAGAGATTCATGATTTTTTAGATAAGAAAAAAGTAATAGAGTTACCTCAAAAACTTGATATAGAAGATGAAGTAAGCATATTTGATAATTCTCATCCAATAGAACCAGATGAAGAGATTACTTATGATGACTCTACTAATCAAGAAGAAAATTATGTAGAAAAAAGCAGTGAATCTAAAGGAGAAATAGCTCCTCCTATCAAACCTAAAGCTTCACATGAAAATGAAAACACAAATAATCATAACACTTCAAATAGTAGTGATAATATTGGAGGAGGAAATAAAAGTTCTTCTAATTCTTTTTCAAATAAAAGTAATAAAAAAATAGTAAGTTCAAATGATAGAAAGCCTGTATATGTAGGAAAAGATATAGAAGTTGATGAAGAACAACAAATAAGTCAAAGAGAGAGTGCAAAAGAGATAGGAGATAAAGGGGAAAATTATATTTTAGCCAATAATGAAACCTTACTTCTTTCAAA
>DQSS01000055.1 GCA_015663165.1 Arcobacter sp.
CTAAAGTCTTAGCTGACTTAAAAAGAGTTGGAATTGTGACAAACCAAAACTTAGTTTCTCATGCTTTTTTAGTAATGGATCCTGCTTATGTTCATGTTAATGAAGCCTCTGACAGTGATATGAAAGAAAAAATGGCTTTATTGAATAAAAAAGATATTTATTCAGTTGGAAGATATGGTGCTTGGCGATATTGTTCAATCGAAGATAATATTTTGGAAGCAAAATCTTTAGCAAAAACTATAAATAACAAGAGAATAAAATGAAAATATTAATTATTGGAGACAACCCGCAAGTAACTGGAGGAGTTTGTAATTATACAAGACCATTATTTGATAAATTATCAAAAATTGAAAAAATTTATTATTTATATTCCTCTTCAAGAGTTAATCCGGATTATAATCTTTTATTTAATACAAAAATACTTAAAGATACAAGTTATAGAGATGGAGATGTATATAAAATAATTAATAGTGATAATCTAACAAAAAACTATGATAACCTAGCACTTGATATTAGTTCAGAAAAAAACGATAATGTATTTGAAAAATTTATTATAGAGATAAAACCTGATGTCATTCATATACATGAAATAATAGGCTTTTCTTCTAATATGATTAGCATAGCAAAAAAATATAATACAAAAGTTTATGTTACTGTGCATGAATATTGGTGGCTTTGTCCTCATCGTGTTATGGTTGATTTTGACCGCAAAATATGTGAAGGACCTTCAGATATGCATAAGTGTAGCTATTGTGTGCATCTTCAACGTAAACATCATCCTAAAAGCAGTTATACTAAATTTAGATTTGCTTTAAAAAATCAATTTCCAAAAATGTTTGATGTTGTATCGTATGGTAAAGGTATGCTCACTTCATTTAGAAAGGAAACACCCAATGCTGTTGCAAAAGAAAACTTGTCTTTTGGAAACCATGACTATAGTTCATTTCAAGACAAAAAACTTGAAGATGTTTTATCAGCAAGACTAAACAATAACATAGAGGCACTAAATTTATGTGACAAGGTTATAGGTGTATCGCAGGATGTAAAAAACATCTTAACCAAATATGGTGTGCAACCAGAAAAAATAATAGTGCAACATATTGGAAGTAATATAGCAGAGATAAGTTCTGAGCATAATAAGCAAGTAGATGAAAATAAAATAGTGTTTGGCTTTATTGGAGGTGTAGGATACTATAAAGGTGTACACCAACTTGTTGAAGCATTTATCAGTATGCCTGATGAGTACAAATCAAAAGCAATTGTAGATATATACGGAACATATAGTGAAGGGTATGTAAAAGCAATCAAAGAAGATATCTTAGGGGATAAGAAATATAGCTCTCATGTTATTTTTCATGGTAGATATCAACATTCTTTAATAGGTGATATTACCAATAAAATTGACATATCTGTATTGCCTTCTTTATGCGCAGATACGGCACCTCAAACAATATTTGAGAGTTTTAGTAGTGGATTGCCAATTATAGCACCTAAAGTAGGAGGCTTTTCTGATTTTGTTATCGACAACGAAAATGGATTATTGTATGAAGCAGCTTCCGTAGCAGACTTAAAAAATAAAATGATGTATATTATTGATAACCCCAAAAAACTAGACATATTTACTCGAAATATTAAGAAGTCAAAAACACTAGATGAAAATATTGACGAACTACTTGCACTATATAGGTCTAAATGAAAATGTTTTTTTTAATTACTATTTATATTTTATCAGAATCATTTTTTAATTTATTTTCTCTAAGAATAGAAATACAAGATATACTTATAGTGTTTTTATTTGTACTGCTAATTATATATATTTCTAAAATAAACATACGAGAGATTAAGAACGATAAGATTTTTTATCTTTTTTTTCTATATGCCTTTTTTACCAGTGTAGTAATGGGATATCTGAACTTTGGTCAACCTTTTATATATGGGGTTAGAGCTTCAAGACTATTTATTCTATATTTATTATTTATCTTAGTCATTCCTGTATTAGTGAAATACTTAAGACTAACAAAGTTACATTTATATTTAAAAATTTTAGCAATTTTTCTAATTTTATTAAATTTTTTCATTTATATTACAGGTAATTTCTCATTAGTAAATAATTTACATGTACTAACACGCTTTGATGACGTTAGGTTTATGATTGCTGGAACAAGTATAATTTATTTGACATTATATTTTTATGAAACAGCCAAAAAAAATAAGTTTGATTTAATGATATTTATTGGATTATTTTTGGTTCTTCTCATTATTTCAAAAACAAGATCAATTATATTGCCTATAGTTTTTATAATCTTTTTAAATATGCTCAATTTAAAAGTGAATAAAAATCTATATAAATGGTTAGGTATTATTGGGGCTTTTGTTCTTTCTCTGTTTATTATGGATTTTGAAAGTTCCATTCTCTCTCCAATAACAAATTTGATTGATTTTTTATTGGAGGAATCAGGTAAAGATGTAAGTAATGTTAGTATCCGTTTATTAGAGTTAAACTATTTTTGGAATTTTATGGATTTGAAAAGTATTATTTTTGGATACGGTATTGATAATAAACTGATTGTTGACTTATATTATGAAAAGTATTATCTTTCCGACCTAGGTATTTTTAAAATATTTTATTATCATGGAATTATCGGAAGTATACTATTTATAACAATATTATATAAATTATATGTAGAGTCTAAAAAAGCTAATACTTATATCCATTTGTATGGGAAAAGTTTTATTATTTTTCAAATATTGTCACCTACACTTACTTTTGTATATTCTATACCGGGTATGTTGATATTTATCATTACATACATTTTGATTAAAAATAACAATCAACTTCTTAATACTAAAGGCTTAATATGAAAACAATATTTTGTATTATTGTAAATTATAAAACAGAGAATATTATCAAAAAAGCTATTGAATCTCTTAAGGAGAACAGCATAAATCTCAAAATAATTATTTTAGATAACGAAACAACAAAAGAATCATATAAACAACTTCAAAAAATAATTGATGACAGAGTAGAAATTATTCGTTCTGAAGAGAACTTGGGTTTTGCGGGTGGATGTAATTATGCTTATAGATATATTCACAATAAATATTTAGATGTAAATTACATTTTTTTATTTAATCCTGATGCTGAGGCAACTGAAAATCTTATAGGACACTTATTTAATGTTATGTTGACTGATTCAAATATGGCGGCAATTTCACCTCATATAGTTACCATGAATAATGATGATTGGTTTATAGGGACAATGATTGATTGGAAGAATTGTAAGATTATTAATAATCCTGAGGTAAAAAACTCAAATCAGTTAAGAACAATTGATATTTTTAATGGATGTGCTGTATTAATGGATGCAAGAAAGTTCAGTGAGGTTGGTATGTTTGATGATGAGTTGTTCTTGTATTATGATGAGGCATTTTTATCTATGCGATTTATGAAAAAAGGATACAGTATATATTATATGCCTACAGTTAAAGCATATCATCATGTATCATACAGCGTAGGGGAAAATAGCCCATTTAAAACTTATTATATGACTCGAAATCATATTTATTTTTTTGTAAAGTATCTCAAAAAGTCTTCATCGTTTTTATGCCCGCATAAAGTACCATTTATCAAATCACTTTATTTTATGAAACGTCTTGATTTTTTAAATTTACATGCAAATCTTATAGCTCTATATCACACTTTCATTCAAAAAAAAGGTATAAGATGAATATATATATGTATCCAATAAGTGATCCAAAAAAATCTAATACGAATAACCCTTATATTAATAACTTGATAGGTGCCCTAGAAGAAGAAAACTGTATAGTTGTTAACAAGAACAGAATTCAAAGATATGGAATATTAGATATTTTATTTAATATTAGACAGGTAGATGTATATTATTTTAATTGGATAGAAAATTTACCTGACAGACGATTTGGAAAAATTCAATGTTTTTTATTTTATATTATTTTTTTAATATTAAAAATTTTTAATAAAAAAATAGTTTGGATGATGCATAATAAGATTTCACATTCAAAAAAAGGACTCTTTTGTAAAATTATAACAACCTATTTTCTGGTTAATTATTCTGATTTTGTTTTTACTCATGCACAAGATGGTGTTCATTTTGGCAATACTTTTTTAAAGAGCAACAAACAAATTCATTTTTTTCATCATCCAATTGACAATAGGCTAAACTTATTACAAGATAAATCTTTTAAAAAATATGATATCTTAATTTGGGGTAGTATCATCCCCTATAAAGGTATTGATTCATTTTTAAAATATCTTGAGAACAATGCTCTATTGACTAAGTTTAATATATGTATTATAGGTAAAGTTTCCAATCAAGAATTGGCGAAAGAGTTAGATAAATATAATTCCAACAACATCAGTATTATTAATGATTATGCATCACAGGAATATCTTGAAGAGTTATTTTCACAATCAAAAATCGTACTTTTTACATATGCTGGATATAGTACCTTATCTTCAGGAGCTTTGATGGATACTCTATCTTATGGGAATAGAGTTATAGGTCCTGACATAGGTGTATTTCGTGATTTAAATAAAGAAGGTCTAGTTGAAACATACCAAGGTTTTGATGAATTAAGCTCATTGCTAGATGAGTTTCTTACTAAAAATAATTTTTCATCTAAATATATTACAAAATTTATTGAACATAATTTATGGCAAAACCTTGGTAAAAATATTTGTAACACAATTAAAGACTTTCAAAAGGTAAAGTAATGAAAACAATTTTAATGATGCATTACGATTTACATTTTTATCGAGTACCTATTTATGAAAAGTTATTTTATAGATTAGGGAAAAGAGGGATTAGGTTAATAATTTGGCCCATTAAAGTTTCTCAACAAGATCTAGAAATGAATTTTCAAATAATTAATAAAAAAATGAATATAAAAAATTTTCAAGAAGTCATAAGTAGTTACAAGGTAGATGGTATTATCAATTTTTTAAATCCTAGTAAGCCAAGTTATATGTTTTATATTGTCTTTTTACTCTTAGCAAAAATAAAAAAAATAGACCTTTTTTATTATGGTCATGGATTAAACCTTGAAAGTAATAGTAAGTTCCTAAAATTATTTTATAATTTATTTCATTTTCTGTATAAAAAAATTATTTTATATACCCCTAATGAAAAAGTACATTTATGGGAAATACATAGAAAAAAGATTGAAATTGCATATAACACTTTGGACTTAGAAGGTAGAGATCTACTCATTACTGATTCTAGACAAAAGTTGCGTAGTATATATGGATATAAAGAAGAGCTAATTGTACTTTTTTCGGGTCGTATTGAGCAAAGAAAGAAATTAGAAGTTTTACTCGATATATTTGAAGAATATGAAAATGATTCAAAAAATAATATTAGACTATTGATTGTTGGGCCTACTAATGATGAGGAAATTATACGACGAATGAAAAATAATGAATTTACTAATTATCTCGGACCAATTTATGACAAAAAAAAGATTGCAGAACTGTTTTATATTTCAGATTTATTTTGTATTCCTGGACATATTGGTTTAGGTTTGATAGAAGCAATGTATTGGGGATTACCAGTTATTACATTGAATGTTAAGCATGCACCAGAAATCTATTATCTTGTAAGCAACAAGAATGGTTTTTTATTAGAAAATAAAAATGAATTATCTGAGAAGTTTCAAAGTATTGAAAAAGATAAAGATTTGCTAAATAATATGTCATCTTATGCAAAGATGACATATCAAGAAAAAGCAAGTGTTGAAAAAATGTTGAAAGGTTTTATAAATGCCCTTGATTAATACATCTGAAATAGTAAATATACAAACTGTACGTTCCTTTAAATTATTAAAAAACTATTGTGAATCTGAAGGCTTTAAAGGCTGGGATCCTTATGATGGACTTAACAGTAAAGTTTTTAAAGCTTTGAAACTTGATAAAGTTCAGTTTTTTAGACTTGCCTGGATACAGCTTTTTAAAAGAAACCCATTAAATCTTAGAGCTTTAATGTTAGTACCAAAGGAGTATAACCCCAAAGGGTTAGGATTATTTCTTGCAGGGTATTGTAATCTTTATACAATAGATAA
>DQSS01000395.1 GCA_015663165.1 Arcobacter sp.
ACTTAATTAGGTGTCTAAATTTACGCTCTGAAATGTGCGTACCTTTTGAATACTTGTTTTTGTTCGATGTTGTCATGCTTTAAGATACCTTTTGGCTCTTAAAGTTTACTAGACCCATTTTATTAATTGAGTATCAATGGTAGCATCATTTGGATTAAATTATAGAAAACAAATAAATGCTAACATTTTGCTAACGTTTACATTATATACTACGGGTACATTATTGAATATTCATGATTTGATTATTATATTTATAATAATGTGGATAGGTGAGCAAAAAGTCTCAAGAAAATGCTGAAATTCAGCCAACCAACAATGATAATTTAGTAAAATTTACTGAAACAATCAAATATTAAAAACAAAGGATTAAGAAATGAAAAAAATACTTTTAGCTCTTTTATTTCTGGCAACTACAAACTATGCAACAGCTGCGGCAGTTACTTCCCCTATAACAAAAATATCAAAAGTATATACATATGGAACATATACTGTTTTAGCCATACAGAACAGTGTTTCTGGTTCAGGATGTTCAAAAGGTAATTTTGTTGCATTTGACATTACAACTAGCGCTGGTAAAGCTCTATACTCGTCTGCATTAACAGCATTTACTACAGGTATGCAGGTAAGATTTGGATCAAATGGCTGCGTTTCTTGGGGTGGCACAATTCCAAAAGTATATAGACTAGAGATGATAAAATAAATGATATTTAAATTGTAGTACATTTGTACTGCAATTTTCTCTTCTAAATAATATATAAACCATTATATATTATTCAATAAGTATCTATACAAGATAATCTCATAATCAAAATAATCTACTGAGAGGCATAAATGAAATACATCTTTCTAACAATAATTATAATTATATTTTCCAGCATAGTTTATTTACAATTAAAAGAAGAAACACCCAAAGCCAGTACTGAAACAAAAATATCAAATAATACCCATAAAGAAAATCTCAGAGCCAATATAAAGAATACAACCATAGTAAATTCAGAACCTCGTAAAACATTAAATATACAACGTGAAGAGGAACAAGATTATTCAGAAAGTAAAAAAATAGAAAAGATTCCATATAACGATGAACTTTCTTTAGATTCTGACTATGATCCAAATTATAATAAAGTTGAACACAAACTTCTAACCGAAGAAGATTTTGAAAATTTTGAAAAAAATAGTGACATGGTTAATTTAGCCGAAATAGATCAATCAGAATTAATCGTTTCTTATGATAAGGAAGATGAAAATATTAGTAGTGATTATTTGTCAAATGATACGTATGATGTCAATCATAACAAAGTAACAATCAAAGAATTAACTGCGGAAGATTTTGAAACTTTTGAAGATGGTATGCCAATAATTAATGATAATAAAGAATTTATTGAGTATGATGACAGCAAATTCTTTAATGAAATATTTTCAGAGAAATAATTCTTTTAATCTCTTAAAGGAAAATTATATTATAATTATAAAAGTGAGTACTTAACCGACATGAAAACAATTCTATATTGTATATTATTGACTACAATAGCATACCCAAATACCTGTCCCAAATACTTTCCAATGTCTACCTTTCCAGGTATATCAATCATTATCCCCATTTATGATACTAATATCACAAAACCTGATTTGGATTGTGATGGAATTATTGACACTATTGATCCTGATATTGATGGGGATGGAGTAAGGAACAATAATGATGCCTTCCCTAGAAATGAATATGAAACACATGATACAGATAAGGATGGTATTGGAGATAACTCTGATAATTATGATAATAGACTTGCAGATAATAAGCTTATTGTCTATACAGACATGGATAAGATAAAAGGAAACTGGACATCAGCAGCTGGCGTACCAAAAAGAATATATTCTCGTCCACGGGGGACAGGTGTAGCTAAAATAGAAGATAATATACTTTATAAATTAAAACTTAATAACTCACAACATAATGTAATACAGTGGGATATAAGTACAAAGAATAAATATTCAATATATGTGGAACTTAAAGTAAAAACTACACTAAATGGCAAAAGTATTATAACAAATAGAATTATGCATTACTCTCCCAGTAACACTACTACTGGTCTAACAAAGAAAGGATATATCCATATAGGTATAGGTAGTTTTACCCATGATAAATGGCAGACTATAAGAAGAGACCTTCTCAAAGACTTGCATGACTATGATCCAAATAGCAAACTTCTAAGTGTTGCAGAGTTTTGGGTTAAAGGAGAAAGTTATTTAGATAACGTAGAAATGTTAGATTACAGAATATATGAAGATGGGTTATCCAATCAAAATTGGTATATTTTCGGAGATACAGAAAATGCCTATTGTACTTCTGTATATGATAAATACAAGAATAGTATAGTAATCAAAGTAAAAGGGCAAAACACAAAAACAGGATACAAATTAAAGCCTTTTTATGACACTGATATAAATAAAGTAATACAGTGGAGCATGAAATATAATGAGAATTTTACAATCTCTATAAAGGTAATCACAAAAGATGGTATTCGCTATTTATCATACAGGAATCAAGATGATAATAAAATAGATGATAATAATCCAAGTTATATCTACTTCGGTCTCGGAAAATCGATTATCAATAGTGGCTGGCATACAATAACAAGAGACTTAAATGAAGATTTAAAGAAGTTTGAAAAAAATAATCATATTACACATATAATCAACTTTACTATAAGAGGCTCAGGACTTATAGACGATATTAGTTTACTTAGAAGTACGAAAGCGGAAGATGACCCTATATTTTCACATAAACATTATGCTATGGCAGTATCAGGTCTCAGTACCGAAGTAGACTCAATAATTTATGATGTTTACATCAATACATTATCGGGAAGACATATGCCAGAACCAACTTCCGTAGATGCAATAGTACTAAACTACAAAAAAATGAATGATACAGTATGGAAGAATAGGATTCTCATAAGAGGAAATGTCGGGATACGTTTAGGAGATACAAATATTTCTAAGCATCCCTATGACTCCAATAAAATAATCCTTAAATATAATATAAGAATCGTATTAGGTGAAGCTACTTATTCTTTACCCAAATTTTGTATTATAAATTTAAAAGATATGTCCCTTAAACCTATATCACTAAAGGGTATAAGGGTCTTATTAACTGGGAATACACTTTTTACCCCTACAGGAAAGATACTTATTACAGGATATGGTGTTGATGGCGAAGTAAAAATATTTAGAAGTATTAAAACTTTTGATGATGATATTTCAACCTATGATATGGAAGAGATAGCATCTTTTAAAAAAAAGGATGAAGTCTTTTCAGAACCTACACTTTCTTATGTTTTTAATAAATTACTTATTGCTATAAGAAAAGATACAAAAGGATTTAATGGTAGAGATAATACGTTAGAAGACCATAAAAACACAAAAGGAGAACTCTACTTTATCGATGACCTAGAGGGGGGAAATCTAAATACTATATGGCAAAGAAAAGTATTAGATGTAGAAATCCATGGTATGTATATGCCTACAACGCAAAACAATCATTTTTTAATGTTGGCTAGCAATGGAGCCAATAGGCAATATGTTATGACTATCAATTCATCTGATCATAATTTAAATAATTTCAAGTATAGTAAAAAAGCATTTTATATCAATCATCCTCTTGGAGGAGGATATCCAACAGCCATTTATAATGAAAATGAATCTATGATTTTGTATTGGGAAGAAACAAATGATTTAAGAAGAACAAATATTGTTATTAAGGACTTATATGAAAATTAACATATTTTTAAATCTTACTTACATATTTACCATAAGTATGATACTATCTATTTTTCCTTCTGCGAGCATGCTTACTATCAATTTAGATGAACACTCCTCAGTAGATAATACTATAGTATTTACTATAACAAATACTTCTAATATAGATATAAATCTTTCTAAAAAAAATATCCCTTATCAAAATATTATAAGTCATAATATTTTTAATATTATGACTTATAATAATACTCCAATACCTTATATTGGTAAATTAATTAAATATAACCCTAACCATACAGAATATATGATATTGGAAGCAAATGAAAGCTATAGTACTGACATTCATCTTTCAAATTATTATGATATACCTTCTAATGAAAGAGTTACAATTCTTTATAAAAAGGATATATTAGAATATGAGATAAAACAATCAGTTTTTAGTATGTTCACTTCATCAAAACAAAGATTTTTCAAAGCATTGAAAAAGGTTGGAAAAGTTGAACTAAAATATAATCAATGTATACAAACTCAAATCAATATTATAAATGATGCAAAATCATTAGCATATCATATAAGTCAAAATGCTTATCATGCGTTAATGTATGCGAAAGACAATACTCAAGCAGAGCGATATATCACATGGTTTGGAAGTGCTAACGTATCTAGACAAAATCATGTCAAATCTTCATTGAAGCATATATACGATGTATTAAAAGAAGAAAATATAAAGTTTGACTGTAGCTGCAGTGAGCCATACTACGCATATGTATACCCTACAGATCCTTATAATATATATCTATGCAGTGGCTTTTGGAATGCCGAATTGTCTGGTACAGACTCTCAATCTGGCACCATAATACATCAACTATCTTATTTTAATAAAATCGCTGCAACCAAAAGTTATAGCTTTGGTGAATATGAAGCGAAAAACTTAGCTATTGAATTCCCTAATTATACAATAATCAATGCAGACTCTTATGAATACTTTACACAGAATACACCTTTTTTACCAATGCCAGATATATTAGCATGGCTAGTCCCATTATTACTAAATAATTAAGTTTTTCGCTACCTGATTAAGTATATATGTGTTATAATGTGGCATTCAAGTACTACATGACACTAGGGAGATATATGCTTAACAATAAAATAGTACTAATTACAGGTGGAACAGGATCATTTGGTAAAAAGTTTATCCAAACTATTTTAAAACGGTATCCTGATGTTAAAAAGATAATTATCTATTCACGTGATGAACTTAAACAATCTATTATTAAACAAAAATATCCTGCTTCTAATTTTCCACAATTACGATTTTTCATTGGAGATATTAGAGATAAGGAACGTTTAGTACAAGCTTGTGAAGGTGTTGATGTCATTATTCATGCAGCAGCTATTAAGCAAGTAGATACGGCTGAGTATAACCCAACTGAATGTATTCGTACAAATATAGATGGAGCTGAGAATGTCATACATGCCGCGTTAGCTTGTAAGGTAAGGGATGTTGTTGCTTTATCTACAGATAAAGCCTGTGCTCCTATTAACCTTTATGGAGCAACAAAGTTAGCCTCAGACAAGCTTTTTGCAGCTGCAAATAATATCCGTGGTTCTAAAGAAATTCGTTTTAGTATTGTTCGCTATGGTAATGTTATGGGCTCTCGTGGTAGTGTTATTCCATTCTTCATGGATAAACGTAAAGATGGTATCTTACCAATTACACATAAAGAAATGACTCGTTTTAACATTTCACTGCAGGATGGTGTCGACCTAGTAATGTTTGCACTTGATAATCATTTAGGTGGTGAAATATTTATCCCTAAAATTCCTTCTTATAAAATTCTAGATATTGCTGAAGCCGTTGCACCAGAGTGCAAAACAAAAGAAGTTGGTATTCGACCTGGTGAGAAATTGCATGAAGAGATGATTACCGATACCGATTCTCTAAATACTATTGATTTGGGCTCTTATTATGCGATTCTTCCTTCCGTTTCATATACTTATACGGAGGATGACTATATGAAGCATCATCGGGCTGTAAAGGTACCATTTGGATTCAAGTATAATTCTGGAACAAACAGTGAATGGGAAACAGTTGAAGGATTACGGAAATTAATCGTTGAGCATGTCGATGCAAACTTTAAGGTTTAAACATGATTCCTTATGGTAAACAGTTTTTACTCCAAGATGATATTGATGCTGTCGTTGAAACACTTCAATCAGACTATCTAACGACAGGACCAAAAGTAAAAGCTTTCGAAGATTCTCTTGCTACTTATTGTGATGTCAAATACTGTGTAGCAGTTGCTAATGGGACTGCGGCACTTCACCTTGTATCTCTTGTCTTGTTAGATAAAGATGACAAAGTACTAACCACTCCAAACTCTTTTTTAGCCACATCAAATGCCATTCTTTATGCAGATGCTAAACCTATTTTTATTGATATTGCAGAAGATGGTAACATAGACCTTGA
>DQSS01000227.1 GCA_015663165.1 Arcobacter sp.
AAGAAGATGGATTAGCTTACTTTAAAAATGATATTTACCTTTATGATAAAATCATCGAAGAATCTGTAGCTGGAAATAAAAAAAGTACATTTTCTGTACCTAAAAAACGTATGATTTCTGTAAAAAAACAAGGAAAACCTTTATCTAACTAGGTTTTCTTTTTACGCATTTTAACCCTCTGTAAATGTGTGATGGCTATAGCCATTGCATCTGTAATATCTAATGGTTTTATCTCTTTTTTAATCCCAAACAAACGTTTTACCATAAAAGCCACTTGTTCTTTAGTCGCCTTTCCATTACCCGTCACTGCTTTTTTAACTTGTAATGCAGTGTATTCATGAAAATATCCTACCTCTTGAAGTATTTTTAAACACAAGGCTCCTCTAAATTGTGCTAACTTAATAACCGACTTTGGATTGTATGCAAAAAAGATGTCTTCTATAGCCACTTCATCCACTGTATGTGTCTTTAAAATGAGGTCTATGCCTTCTACCATCTCGACCATCTGGGCTTGTAGGTCTTTTTCTTTCATTTTAAGTAAACCTGCTTCAATTAATGAAAAATTTTTACCATCAAAATTTATGATACAATAGCCTAAATTACGGCTTCCGGGGTCTATACCTAGTATTTTCATTCACACCTTTGTTCACATAGTGAATAAACTGTTCACTATGGTTATTTATCCCCTATCTTAGCTAAATTTGGCTAAAATTTTAAAAGTTATTCACATTAAGATTTTAAACTTATTACTCACTGTGAAAAAGTAAAGGGTTACACATGAATGTTGGTCAAAAAGTACTTTTTGAACTTAAAAAAGAGATAAGCGAAATAGATTATGATCGTTATTTTAAAAAACTTGTTTACGATACCAAAAACTCTAGATCAAATCTAGTCTATTTTACTGCACCAAATATGATTGTTGCCAAATGGGTTAAAACCAAATATGCAGAAAAAATTGTTCACCTTTTTGAACTTCATAATGAAGTAAGACCAGAAATAGAAATTACTATTGGGAAAGTCCATAAACATATACCTCTAACAAAAATGCCTAGTGAAAAAAGTCCTTCAAAAAGTACCCATCTTAATCCTTCACTCACGTTTGAAAGCTTTATTGTAGGGGATTCAAATCAATTTGCATATACCACAGCAAAATCAGTAGCTGAAAAACCTGGAAAACAATACAATCCTCTTTTTATCTATGGGGGAGTAGGACTAGGAAAAACTCACTTACTTCAAGCCATAGGAAATTACCATATAGACTTAGGTAAGATTGTTATCTATACTACACTTGAACAATTTATGAACTCCTTTACTTCTCACTTGCGTTCGCAAACTATGGATAGGTTTAGAGATAAATTTAGGGAGTGTGATTTACTGCTTATAGATGATATACAGTTTTTAAGTAGAAAAGAACAAACCCAAGAAGAATTTTTTCATACTTTTAATGAACTTTACAACAACAATAAACAAATTGTCATGACAGCAGACCGTGCACCCAATAAAATAGCAGGACTTGTAGATAGATTACGTACCCGTTTTGAATGGGGACTTATGGCTGATGTACAACCACCAGGGCTTGAAACAAAAATTGCTATTATCCAAAAAAAATGTGAACTTGATGGTATTTCTCTTAATGCTGAAATTATCAATTTCATTGCCACACATATGGGTGATAATATTCGTGAAATTGAAGGAGCTATTATTAAACTAAATGCAATGTCTTCAATGCTCAATCAAGAAATTACTTTAGATTTTGCTCAAAATGCAATTAAAGATCAATTAAAAGAAAAAAAAGAAAATGTTACTATTGATGATATTGTTAAAATTGTTTCAAAAGAACTCAATATAAAACCTTCTGATCTGAAATCTAAAAAAAGAACAAAAAATATTGTAAATGCTAGAAGAACAGCCATATATTTAGCAAAGAACCTAACACCAAACTCAATGCCTCAAATTGCTGTTTATTTTGGTATGAAAGATCACTCTGCGATATCACATGCCATGAAAAAAATACATGAAATCATAGACAATGATGAAAATTTTAAAGTCCTTTTAGAAGAACTCTCAAATAAAATAAATAATAACTCTTAAAAAAACATAATTATTAAATAAAATTAACCTCTAAAAACTTGAATGAAAAAAAGATATAATTTTATAAGTGAAGAAATGTGAATAAGTCTATAAGAAGATTATTGCATAAAGTAACGATAATACGAGTAGTAAGATAGTTTTTCACACTTTCATGCGATACTACTACTATCTACTAATATTATTAAAAATAAGGAAACTCGATGAAGATAAGAGCAAATAAGCAAATAATAGAATCTATACTTATTAATTTACAACCTTTTTTAGAAAAAAAAGATGCTAGTCAAATTACTTCACATATCTTATTTCAAACTGAAAATAATAAATGTGTTATAAAAGCAACAGATTCTGAAATAGGTTTAAAAATAGTTACTGATAATATAGCAATTGAAGCAGAAGGAAGTTTTACAGCCAATGGTAAAAAACTACTTGATATTATACGTATACTAAAAGATGATGAAATCATATTAGAAGTATTAGATAAGACTCTTATTATTAAACAAAAAAATTCTAAGTTTAAGTTACCTACTTTTGAACCAAACGCTTATCCTGATTTTCCTTCTATTGAAGATAAGCCTAAAATTTCTTTAGATTCATTGACACTTATTCAAAATCTTAAAAAAATATCTCCTGCAATAGATACTAATAATCCAAAGTTTGAACTAAATGGGGCATTAATTAATATTAACAAAGATTCAACAGATTTAGTTGGAACAGATACTAGAAGATTAGCTATAGCTTCTATTGCAGGTAACAATAGTGAAGAATTATCACTGATAGTACCTAAAAAAGCTATTTTAGAAATTCAAAAATTATTTTTAGATCAAATCGATATTTTCTTTAATGAAACAAACCTTATCATATCAAATGAGAACTATTTCTTTTTTACAAGATTGATTAATGGTAAATTCCCAGATTATCAAAGAATTGTACCAACATCTATAAAGCATACAATAACCCTTCCAAAAAAGGAAATGATTGAATCAATAAAAATGATAACGACTATTTCACAAGAAATAAAAATGACATTACTTTCTGATGCTATAATATTTAATTCTCTTTCTTCAGATAATGTTGAAGCAAAAACAGAATTAGAAATAAATACAGGGCTTGATGAAAAATTTGAACTTTCTTTTAATTCTAAATATCTATTAGACTTTATTTCACAAATTAATAAAAATGAATTTTCTATAGAATTTAATGAACCATCTTTACCATTCATTGTTAAAGATGATAATTTCATGACTATTATAATGCCAATTGTTACATAAAAAGGAAAATCTTAAATGAGTGAAAATCCAACAAAATACATTTTTGTTACAGGTGGCGTATTAAGTTCTTTGGGTAAAGGTATCACTGCAGCATCAGTAGGTACATTACTCAAGCATACAGGACAGCGTGTAGGAGTACTCAAACTTGATCCCTACATAAATGTAGACCCTGGTACTATGTCACCACTTGAACATGGTGAAGTGTTTGTAACTAAAGATGGTGCTGAGACAGACTTAGATTTAGGACATTATGAAAGATTTTTAGATACTTCTTTAACACAGAAAAATAACTTTACAACAGGTCTAGTTTATAAAACAGTCATTGAAAATGAACGTAAAGGTAAGTACCTTGGTAAAACAATACAGGTAGTTCCACATATAGTCAATGAAATTAAAAAACGTATTTACAAAGCAGGTGAGGGTAGAGATATTCTTATTGTTGAACTTGGAGGTACTACAGGAGACATTGAAGGGCTACCTTTTCTTGAAAC
>DQSS01000071.1 GCA_015663165.1 Arcobacter sp.
CATATTGTCATATTTTTTAAAATAAACATACTTTTTTAGTGTTCGTTTATTTTTTTGTATAGGAGTTTTTTGTGTTATAATGTTCGTTCAATAAATAGTTAGTCACCATAAAGGCAGAACATGCAACCAGTTAAAAAAGAACATTTTGTTGCGCTATTTGACGTTTTAGGTTTCAAAAGCCGCCTTGATGATCTAAAACTTGAAGGTATGCTGGAAAAATACGAGAAACTGATTAATATTGTTGATTCAAAAAATACAGAGCAAGATGGTTATGAGGATGGAGAATTTCATGGAGCTTTCTTCATAATGTCTAAAAGAGAACTGAAAGGATACCCACCTGCATTAGTTATAAATGAAATCAGAGGTGCATATGCAAGTGATTCAATTGTTGTATGGGGAAATAGTTATTTATTAGGAACTCCTGTCAGATTAGGTGCTAAATTTATATCACCACCAGTTTTTTGTGATCCATTTCTTGATGTATGCAATGAAATAATGTGTCATGCAATAGAAATAGGATTGCCACTCAGAGGTGGTATTTCATCTGGCATGTCAGTTATGGATAAAGTTAGAAGTATTTATCTTGGTCAACCAATAGTTGATGCAGCAATCATTGAAGGAAAGCATAATTTCATAGGTGCTAGTTTTGACGATAATTTTTCGGGTCTCAGTAGAAGTGACAAATATTTCATAAACTTTAAGAAACATTTAAAGAAAGACAAAAATGGAAAAGAGCAAAAATTAGTTTCTCTTGATTGGGTAAGGCATTGGCAACAAACAAGAGATAATGATTTGCATAAAATTATATCTTCATTAAATACAGATTCAAATTTTTCTCACTATTACGAAAATACTGTTGATCTAATTAAAAGCAGTGCTAAAAGAGAATTAAAAATGGAAGAAATTAGTAACCAAATTATTTTTCCAGGTATTCACTTCAAGCAACTCTGGTTGCCAGTCAGAGAAATTAAGTGACTAACAATCACATGCACTCGGACAGCAAAAAGCGCCACTCCTTCCTCGCTTTGCTTTTTGCTGCCGGTGATGTGGGCGTTAGCTACAAATTAAATATTAATAAAAGGAATATAATTGATACCAAATACAAAATTTATAAAAATTGATGATAACTACAATAGAATACGGTTACTACTGAAGGAATTAGTTTTAGATCCAAGAGTAAAAGCCCTTAATTGGTCAAAAATAACAAAACAAACACCAAACATGAAAATTGGTTACCCTGGACAGCATTTAGCATCATTAATTACAGGTGTAGAAGGAGTTAGGACAGGGGCAAGAGGAGATGATCTTAAAGATGGTACGGAAATAAAATCCTGTAGCCGAGTAGACCAACTAGACAACTGTAAAGAATGTAAAAAAAAACTACTTCGCATAGAAGCAAAATGTCCACATTGTGGTTCTGAAAGCATTAACAGAATGAATGATAGTAAATGGCTATTTTCTGTAAAATCTGAGGCTGAGCTAGATTTGTTAACAAATAAAATAGAAAGAATTTTTTTAACTATATCAGATTATCCAAACTATAATCAAGGTGATTTCTCATCTATAAGATTTCAAGCATTTGAATTATGGAACAACAATACAAGGCATAGTAATTTTAAATTAATTATGGAAAACTATTATAATAAAATATTCTTAGAGCATATTAAGAAAAATCCAAGAAAAACACCAGCTCCAAAAAATTTCTGGCCATTTAGCTACCAATTTTATTTATGTAATCCTGTAAAAGTATTTGAAGCAATTGTTAATAATGCAGATACTAATCCAGAAGTTGAAATAACATTATTAGTAGACACTACTCAAGATAGATCAAGTATTGAAGCAGAACTTATGCCTATTGGCTTATTAAGTCATTTAGAAATTAAGATACTTGGGGATATTTCAAATAAAAGTATAATTACGCCTCAACTTAAAAATGATTATGATTTTAACAAGTTCCATACATTAGTATTAAAGAATAAATTAGATAAGAATGAATTAATAAGGGCTTTGCCGTATATTAATGAACAGACCAGAAGCTTACTTACCCTACGCGATACAGACAGAATATCTGTAGCGAAAGAAACCTATAAGAGATAGCCTAAACTAAGATAATTAAATTTATTTGTTGTTATTTAATAATTGGTTTTGTAAAGCAACTAAATTGTTCATTTTTTCACTAAGCTTATTCTGATCCTTTAGTAAAGTAGCGACTTGTGCATACTTACTATTTTTTTCAAATAGTTCTTCAGGAAGGACAAGCCTTCTGAGATCATTTGCATGTAAGTGTGCAGTTTGTCCTCTAACCATTTTCTGAATAGCGATTACTGTTGAACTTGAGCGAAGAAATGCAAGAAGCAGATATGGGTCAATTTTATTATCTTTGACACGTATTAGCATAACCTCTCCTACATAAGAAACATATTTTGTATTTATAAAGCTTGGTATACCGCTAAAAATATCACTTTTTTTCGCAATATACACTGGGCTATGTGCTGATGAAGTTAGTAAAATATCACCTTCTTTTAATATTAAAGGCTTTGTAGATTTTTGTCTTTTATGCGTTTCTTCATTTCCAATGAAGTTTCTATCTCTAGCTTCCCAATTTATTCCTGATCCAGTTATGTTTCCAACTTTTATTAAGAAATTTCCACTTTCAGAATAATCTTTTCGAGCTGGCGTTCTTCCTGTTCCCACAAATTCAACAACTTCCCCTAAAAGTAAATCATTTTCATTAGTTGTTTTAGCAATAAATATATCTGAAAGGTTAGAAAATGTCTCTTCCTTTGTTCCTAAGTCAATTAACTCAACTAAAGAGTTAGTCTCTCCAGACTTAATGGCCATATTCATAGAATTACTAAACAATGGTAATTGACTACCTTCTCTATCCCGTCCAGTTGAATCAAATCCAACATTTTCAATTGTTGCCAGAGCCACATTGATAGATTCTTTCTTTTCAGATTTATTCTTGTATTTTTTAATAAATAAAACAATCGTGGTAGTTTGTGTACCTGTAGCGGCAAATGTTTCTGGAGGAAGACTCATTACACCATAAATATATCCTCTTTTAGCAAGTGCTGACCGAGCTACTTGAAGAGTGTTATTAGTCGCAATACTTTTGGGAATTACAATACCTAAAGAACCGCCTGGCTTTAAAAGCTGTAAACATCGCTCAATAAATACAATTTCACTTGTTTGTTTTTTTAATAAATAGCCATTAGTATCTTGACAACATAGGTACTTTTCAAAATCATAATCTCTAGAATCAAGTGAAAGTCCGAAAGGAGGATTTGTTAATATTAAGTCATACTCATTTTCTTGATCATTATTTCTTATAGAATCGGTTAGTTTTTTATTGAACTCAACTTTTGAGAAATGACCTAAGTTTAAATCCGCTAATAGCAACATTCGAGGGCTTTTATCTACCCCATAAACTGAAACATAACTATTTGAATTAAGACGAGTTAAGTATTCTATTAAAAAAGTTCCAGAACCACAAGCTGGATCAAATACTTTGAGCTTATCATCATTTGGCATAAATTGTACAATTGCCGAAACTATATCATCGGGTGTTAAAAATATACCAAGACCTTTACGAATATCAGGTGTTAAGAACTCTTTTAAAGCATGGCTACGAATATCATAATTTATTTTTGAAAATTCAACATTAAAAAGTAACCTATTAATATCTCCTAAACAGTCATCTGTTAAATAAAAAGCTTCATCTCTCCAAATCTCTGATGACCAAGAATTAGAATTTCCAAGATATTTTGCAAATAACTCTCTTATTTCTAATACTGTAAGGTTTTCATTTTGTGTATTGTTGTTCTCATAGTTTTGCTTGAAATATAAATATTTCAATAATTCATCAAATGCCTCTTGCGGTTGTAAACCGTCTATATTTCTCATTATATTATGAGATTCTCGATATAATTGTGATAGTTCTTTTGTTGTTAGCATGTTGAAATCCTTTCTATAGTATGATTATATGAAGTATTTCCTAAAAGTATTATGAAATACTTCATATATAGTCAATCTATTTAATATAAACAAGGTAAATACTCAAAGCATAGGGGTCAGGTGAACGTAATCGTACTAACTGCATCTTTTTATAATCCCATTAATCGTTGATTGTGCCATACCTAACACTTTAGC
>DQSS01000191.1 GCA_015663165.1 Arcobacter sp.
AACAAGTACGAGGAGCCGATAGTTTACCCTAGCGGGAAAATTATCGCTCACGATAGCCGTTGTATCTGCAGTAATTGCAATAAGTAGTAAATAAAATAATAAGGTTTTAATTGAGTTTAAATAATGCACATGAAGGTTATGACTACCAAGATTTAATAACAAGTTATTTTATATTAAAAGAAATATTATTAGGAAATCAAAATAGTGTATTTTCAATTGATAAAAAACATACAGTTGGAAGATATATATCAACTCAAAAAGATAAAGATGGGAACTTTATAGAAAAAGATATTCTTGATAGTTTTGATGATTTAGTAATCATCAACAATCAAGGTATTCAAAGAAAACAAATAAAATATAGTAATGATGGTGTCGCCAAGAAACTATTAAAAGATGATTTAGCTAATAATAGTGGCTATAAATTAGCATTATTTGAACTATATAGAACTTGGAAAGAATTAAATACTGCTAATAGTGAATTTAGACTTTGTTTAGCATGGGATGAGCCTACAGATAATGATATAAAAAATATTTTAAAGCCTTTACCTACAAACTTATCTTCATTTGAAAATTTTTCTACAAAACTTTATAAAATAAATCTTGAAAATTTATGGGAAGATGGTTTAGAACCACTAGGAACTTGGAGAAGTTTAAAAAAGTTTGTTAGTGATAATAGTATAGATAGAAATGATTTTAAATTATTTTGTGACTTACTACTTATTGAATTAGAATTACCAAAAGCAAGTTTAAAGTTCAATACTCCAAGTGATTTAGAAAATATTTTATATCAACAAGCCGAAAAACTTGGTATTGGTCAGTACCCTAATGATGATATTTATATTCTTGATTTTTTAGAGAGATTTGCTAAAAAAGTAGGTGAATACAGAACAATGTCAGCTGTGGTAAATGGGACTAAAATTTTACAAGATTTAAGAGTAAAAACTGATTTTGGAAAGATTGAGCAAAAATTTGAAATAGACCAAAGTAAAAATATTAAATATGATGAGAAATATGCTTCTTTTAAAACAGAAATTATGAAAAATAAAAAAACTTTAATTGTTGGAGAACCAGGAAGTGGCAAATCTTGGTTCTTGACTAATTTTATTGAATTTTTAGAAGCAAACTCTCAAAAAGTCATAAGACATTATTGTTTTACTGATACCGAAGATAAAGATATAGGAAAAAGAGTAAGTTCAGATGTATTTTTTGGAAATTTAGTAGCTGATATTTTAAAAGAGTTCCCTCAATTAAAAGAGGTAAAAGATAAATTATTTGTATCAAATTTAGATGAGTTGAATCTTTTATTATCTCATGTAGATAAAGAGTTAATTATAATTATTGATGGATTAGATCATATTAACAGAGTTTTGAAAAGTTCATCTACTTTATCAGAAGATAAAACAAAAATAATTGAATATATATCACAAATAGTTGCTCCAGCTAATGTATCTATCGTTTTAGGTTCTCAACCTGTAGAAGAAATTAAAACCTTAATTAATGATTTTGAATATATAGTGTATAAATTACCTAAATGGAATACCAATGATACATTGGAATTGATGAGTAAGTATTCTTTAGAGGATACTATGATTGAAGACGAAGCATTATCTAAATACTTATATGAAAAAAGTGAAGGTAATCCTCTTTACCTGACTTATATTGTTAAAACATTAATCAATCAAGAAGTTACGATGGAGATAATAAATAATTTACCTCAGTATGATTTCAACTTACAAAATTACTATCAATATTTAACTTCTCAAATAGATGATAATTTAACTTCAGAAATATTATCTTGTTTAGAGTTCTCTGTAACTGCAAGTGAGCTAGAAAAAATAAATCCTCAAAGTCATCATTTGGAAAAAGATTTAAAAATTATCTCTCCTGTATTAAATGAAAATATTTCGAGAGGGGGCATAAAACTTTACCATGATAGTTTTAGAAGATACAATATTGAAAAACTAGAAAAAGATAACGGACTTCAAAATATTCATAAACTTATTGCTAAATGGCTTAATAAAGAAGGATTTTATAAGAGTCATAAATCATACAGATATTTATTGGGTTACTACATAAAATTAGATAAATATAAAAAAGTTAAAAAATATGCCACTACTGATTTTCTTACAAAAAGTTTATATTACGGTTATTCAGATAGTATTATTAAAATCAACTATGATAACTTTTTATATGTAGCTAAAGAGAGTCAAGATTGGGAATTATTTATCTATATTAGCGAATTAAATAGAACAATAAATACTACTTTGTCAGACCAAATAAATGAATTTGAAGAGAGATTTGAAGATTATTTTGAAGTAATAGGACTTATTTATGGATTTGAAAAAGCTAATGAAATTTTATTTTTTGAAGGAAAAGAGAATTTTAGTGATGAAATCATTGCAAAGGCTTTTTATATCTCTCAAAGAAACCATTACATACCTAATTGGAAAAAGATAGAACACTATTTTAAGGATGAAATTTCATTAGATAAATATAAATATTTTATTGCTTATTTGATAGCTATTAACAAGCTTGATGATAATATCAGAAAAAATAGAATTCTTTTATTTAAAAATTTAGATTATCTCAAAATTCTTTTGGAAGAGGTATATTATTTAGAGGGATTTGAAAGAATATTATCTCTCTATGAACAAAATAAATGTACTCATAAAGATATTATTGTAAATAAAATAAATAATATTTTAGATAATACAAATTGTACGCAAAGAATTTTAGTTAATAATCAAATACAACATCTTTGTTTACCTGCTCTAAATTTAGATTTTATCGATGACTATATTAGAGAAGGAATTTTAGATAATTTTTATTATTTGGTAAAACAATATAGTAGCTATAATTTATCTTCATTAGAAGAGTTTGAAAAAACTATACCTTCAAATAATTTCTTCTATAATTGGCTAAAGTTTCTTATCAGAAATTTCATTATAGAAGAAAAAATTAGTCAAAATAATTTCCTAAATTATGAATCTGTAGAAAAAAAGTTTATTGAGAATTTTGAGTTTCTATCAAGTGATATAAGTCCATATAAAGGCAAGCCAAGAGTTATGGACTTTACTCATAAGAATGAACATATAATAAATAGTAGCATAGAACAGGGACTAAAATATATACAGTCAAAAGAAAGTTGGTCTAAAGTTATTGATTATTTAAACTTAATTCCTTACAACACCATTTCGATAATAGAAAAAAACTTTATTAATGATTTTAATATAGAATTTATCATTAGCTCTTACGAAAACTTTGATAATTCAGAAGATGAGTATTATAGTTCTTATTTAGAGTATAAGTTAAAAATATCTATTTATTATTCAAAAATAGAAAAAAAGAAAAAAGCACGAAAAAATTTACTACAAGCAATGAGATTAGTTACAAGCTACACTTTTAGAAAAGATACAACTTTAGATGAACTTCAAAGTCCTCTAATAACAATAGATAAACTTGATAAACAATTTGCTTTAAAATACACAAAGAAACTATTGTCATTAAACCTTTCTGTTCAAAATCATAGCGAAGATGGTAAAGGGATAAGATGGTTATATATTGATTGGTTTCAAAACTTTTTAGAGGTAGATAAAAGAAGTGCTACCATTTTTCTAATAAGTAGATTTTTAGATGATACATACTTTTGGAAATATGAATACATGTTTTCTGCTTTTTTGAAGCGTTCAAATTATATAAATCCAATAATTTTAAATTATTTATATAGACTAATGCCAACATTTATTAGAGATGATGCTATTGCTTCAAATTACATCTCTTCATTTGCAGACAATATATATAAAACAATCGATAAAGATGAAAAAATAGCGAAACAATCACTTGTAAATATTTTAGAAAGAGATTTAAATAGTCACAGTGAGCAACTATCTCATAAAAGTCTAAAAAAACTTCAAGTATTAAAAAATATTTTAAATGTATCTATACCTGTGCAAAAATCAGAAAAAGAAAAAGCTATTCATTCTACTTACGGAGAAAAAAGTTTAGAAGAAAAATTAACAATACAATTTGGAATTACTGAGTCACTAAAAGAAAAAAATATTGAAGAAATAAACAAATATTTTGATAAACAAGATAGACATTTAACGGATAAAGATTTAACTTTTCTACTACACTGCTTTAATGAAAAAAATGATGATAAATTGATTCAAAGTATTTTAGAATCATTAATTACTAGAAAACTTATAGGAGATGAAAATTATTATGAAAAATTAAGAGGATTAGTTAATCATATAAGATGTTCAGATGAATTAAAAACATATCTTTTAGTAAAAATATTTGTATTTTCTCAAGGTGGTTGGTTTGAAAATTTTCTAAATAAAGATGCTTTAAAAGATGCAGTCAAGTTAGATGAAAAACAAGCATTATCCTATTTGTCTCAAGAACTTTTTGAAAAATTTAAAACTATATACTACTACTCTCAAAGTACGGCTAACCTAATAATTGCATTTGAACATGCGGGTTTAAAGAAAAAACATATTCTATCTATGTATAAGAGAGGGTTCGAGTCTATAGAGTATAGATTACCAGATGATAATGATTTTAATTGGAAAAGTATAGAAGATGAAAACTTGAAAGATATGTCTGATGATGAAATAGCCATTGTTATGATATTGGTTAAGTTTAAAAATATGGATTCCTTAGTTCAAAAAGAGATTTTATCAGCAATAAATTATTTGTTGAACAATGATACAACTATATTAATTAAGCCAATGCAATGGTTTTTTAAAAATATTAACCACTTTTCCCATATATCTATAGCTAGTATATTAGAGTTATTTTTAATTTATGTAGATAAGAAGCAAGATTTTTTTCAAACACTAAAAGATGATATTTTAAAGGTTAGAAATTTAGAGAATTTATATATCTCAAATTGTTTGGAGAAATTAGTTGGGAGTATAGAGTAATGTTTGAAAGACTGAAAGATACAATCTTTAGGAATGATTATATTGGCTATTTGGAACATCTGGGTATTGACCAAACAGAGATTATAAATAATATTAAAAATCAACTAGATAAGAAAGATATATTTGATATCTTTTCGAACCGAAGTTATGAAATGCTTTCTCCTAATACTATTCTCGAAAATATTATTTTTGAAGAAGTGCATAGATATTTATTTAAGAATGAATACCCCTTAGATATTTTTAAAAGAGATATAGAGATAGATATAAAAACAATAATTTCTACTCAAAATTCTGTAATTGAAAGACCTAAAATTCCTAAACCTTCTGAAATGGAAGAAGGGTTTAAAACAGAGATAATTGAGCTAGAGGGATTTATCCAAATAGCAAGATTTGAAAATGAAACAATAGAAAAGGATAATGGATGGGGAAGACAAGGGCAAACTATTGTTTTTGAAGGATTAAGCATTTTTGGCGAAAAGAAGCCTTTTTCTGAATATTTACCATCATCATTAATTTGGCATAATGCTTTTTATTATGAACCTTTTATTATTGGTTTTATAAAAAAGTTTAATAGTATTGAAGCTAATAATGTTTTATGGATTAATAGCTTATTGCTAAATGATTTAGGATTATTTTTAGATGACTTTAATAATGGACTCCAAGCTTTAAATGAAGAAAATGAGGTTGTATTGAAATTTAGACAATGGAGGAGTGATTTGATTGGTAATGGTGCTTCATTTGTAGGACAAGATTCAAATATAGCTAAACTTGAAGGATGTGATTTGATATTGAGAGAAGATTATTATGAACAATTAAAAGTAATGATTCCTGAAATGAAATATTATAGTAAAAAATTGGATATGAAAAAGTAAAGATACAACAAAACCTTGGAACTAATAAATTTTCTAGCGAAAATTTACAG
>DQSS01000272.1 GCA_015663165.1 Arcobacter sp.
TGATTCTAACTTCTATTATCTTACCATCTTCTATGATAAATTCTGCTTTTGACTCACAAGCTTGATGTTTACCATGAACATGTATAGGCTCATGCTCGTTACTATAAAACATAATGATAATTCCAAGATATTCAAATATTTTTGGCATTTTCTGCTCCTTGAAGTTTTAATATTTTAAGTTTAACAGAAAATAATAATTTATATCAAAAATATGTCAAATTGTAATGTTTTTAAGAATAAACAACCTATAACTCTTTTATTTTTCTAGCTTTAAAACTTCCTACTGTACAATTTTTCTTAGTAATTTTAGCATTAGTATAATATCGTCCATCCAAACAATTTTCATCAGTAATATGAACAATTGTACTTCCATCAAAAGGAGACCCGTCAAAAGAAGCCTCCCAAACAAAATACAATTTCCATGTATCATTAGTATTTATTATCTCTGATGATATTGTCGACGAATTACCTCTTTCTACTTTTGTCTCAACCTTTATATTTAACCATCTTTGAGTAATAATTAATTTAGACTCTTGTTCTTTTCCATCATCTTTATTAACTATAGTACCTATCCACTCTCCACTTATATTGGGTATAGAACCAAATAGTCCTCTAATATATTTAGTTCTCCACAGATAATTATTTATGATAAAAAACATTCCTAAAGAAAGAATATTTAAAATGGCACTATATTTTAATACTTCATCCCAGCTACTTCCTAATAAAAACATGCCTAGAACTACAACTAATAAGTTCAACAGAACCAATACTTTTATTAAACTTTTTATTTTATCTTCAACATTCATACTCTATTCCTTTATCCATTTAAATTCAGCACTCATACCTTTTGAAGCATGTACAATATCATTAATAGTAACACCATAATAGTCTGTCCATTTATTATCCAATCCAACATCAACTTCAATTAAATCTCCATATCCTGCTATAGTTCTAACATTCAACCCTTGCCTTATTAATTTTCTATAAAATTTTCTACATTCATATCTTTTATTGTTTTCTATTCCTAAAGCAATTTCTTCTCTAAAGAAAAATAAAAGTCCATCTCCTAACATTTTAAACTTAAAACTATTCCCAAATTCTTCTCTAAAACTTCCTATTGTATTTCCATGAAATTTTTTAAAAAACTTGGTTACATCTTCCATATTTCCATCAATATCTCTTAACTCATTTGTAGACCCTACCATATCAACAAAAACAACTAAATACCTATCTTTTCCTTTAGCAGTAAACTTGGCTTCATCTATGCTCGATGCAGGTATTGCTGACTCCATTACAACTGTTAACTCTTCTTTATAGTTCATATTCATACACTCCATCTTTAATTTGTTTATATTCTATATTAGAATAATTATAATCCATCATTCTCATTACAGCAAATGGTTCATTTGGATATTTTATTTTAGTTAAGCTCACTGCTTGATTAATAGCTAATCCATTATACTCAATTCTACTATCTCCATATATTCCTGTCTTCCCTCTATAAAGTTTATATTTATTAGTAGGAACAACTGAAATTCTAATTCCATCAATTATATCATTGTCTTTTGCTCCTAAATGTTTTATAATCTCTTTCACTAGAAAAACTATTTTAGATGATACTTCATAAGCAGGACAGTTAAAAGATTCTTTATTTAAATTCTCAATATAAATAGCTAAAATCCCATCTCCTAAAAACTTTATAGAATCTTCTCTAAACTTATATGCTCTAAATATTTTATGAACACCTGCATAAAAAGCATGTGCAAATTTTAAATAAGTTCTATCTTGCTGTTCTAAAAAAGTTTGTGTTGAGTTTCTAATATCTATGAAAAAAACAAAACCACTTAGTTCTTGAAATTTTCCTCTACTTCCATCTGATTTTTCTTCCCTAGTTTCAATTAAAGCATGTTTTACTAAATTTGTTATATGTACATCTTTAATCATCTATTTCTCTATATTCATTTTCAAAAATAAGTAAATCTACATATTCATTATCTTTTGTTTGCCCTACACACTTACTATTTTTAGTTAGATTTTCACTATGTAATTTACTAAAAACCTCTTTATCTATTCCAATATGAGTTTTACGATTACTTAATTCTCTCATATCCCCTATTTTTGCTGCATGATTTAAAGGAGAACCTATATAATCAGAACTTTCAACATATACTTTACCTTGAGAAATACCTATACCAAAACTAATATTTTTAAAAAAGCTTAATGGAACACCTGTATAACTATCATCAGACTGCCAAATTGACAAAAGTTTAAACATTTTATCTCTTACTTTTTTAGCACAATTTATAGTTTTTTTAAGAGTCTCTGTATTATCACTATTAAGAATAATCAAAACAGCATCTCCAATATAAATTATTTCACAAATATTATCTTTTAAGCTACCTGAATCACTTTTAAATTCAGCATTTACTAAGTTTCTATACTCTTTTATAAAGTTTATAACAACTTCAGGACTTTTAACATTTGATAATTTTGTATAGTTTCGTATATCAATGAAAAATGCTGTTATATTTTTAAAGCTACCTTCTAAATCTGTCAACTTTATACTCCCTACGTTTAAATATTTAAAATCTTTTACAAACAGCATACAAAAAAAGAACTCTAAAGACGATTATAATTCTAATTTTAAAATAAAATTTACCTATCCAATAAAAAACTACAACAACATCTAACCACCCATGTTCCAACAAAAAATTCAGCTATAATTCCACCATCAAAACCCAAGGCTTACATAATGTCAA
>DQSS01000023.1 GCA_015663165.1 Arcobacter sp.
TAAATATTTTAAATTTATTGTCCAACAAAACATTTATTTAAATTTAAAAAGATTACAAAAATATGTATGACAAAAAAATCTTTAAGAATTATAATGATTTATTTAGAATTAAAATAAATTCAAAGTCATGTAGGACAAAATTATTACTTAAAAGTGAATTTAGTAATTATTATTCTACTCTAATTAATTTTTCAATATATTCAGTATTTAACTCTAAAATAAAAGCATCACCATTTATATCAATCCGATTTAAATTCTGCCACCATGACTCAAAATAAAGTCTTCTAAATTTTCCCAATGGCTATTTTTCACTTTTTTATCTAAATCATCTATTTTCGCCATGTATCTTTTTCTTGTTTCTTCAATAAGTTCACTCCAACTCTTAGCTATTACCTTTATACCCTCTGTGTCAATATCACCCATAGAAATTACACTACCTGTTTTCGTATCAGAAATTGCTATACCATAAATTTTTCGCTCATTACTTTTATCATATTGCTTATTAATGCTATCCAAAGTTTTAACATACTTTATCATTACATCATTTATAATCTTTTGAGAGATACTTACTGTAGGTTTTTTAATTTCTACAATATAAATAATATTTTCTTTTTTGATGGGAATATATATATCAGGTATTTTTTTAATATTTTGTTCCAATGAAATTTCATACAACTTATCAGAGTCATACTGATACATACCATCTTGCTCTAATATTGTTTTTAACGCTTGGTCACTATAAATATCTGATAAAGTAACATCTTCAAAATCCTCACTAATCAACCATAAATTTTTATCAATTACTTGTTGAAGTTGAGTTCTCTCTTTTACTAAACCTCGTTCATTCCCATTCACTAACTTATCAAATGTATTTAAAAAGTCTATTCGTTTAATAAGTTTTTCTTTCTCCGTAATTGCCTTTATTACCCCATAATTCTCTTGGATATACTGAACCTTTCGACTCTCTTCTTTAGATAGGTTTAGAATGGTTTCCATGTTTCTAATAAAGCTATCTGGAGACTCACTAGCTAATGTGTCAACTAATTTAGCAATAATTGATTTCACATCATCAGTAATCTTTTTATTTCCAAATTTCTCAATAAATGGTAATAACAAAGATTGATAAACACTATGTGTTATTTTATCTTGACTTAAATTTAAAAAATGCAGATACTCTTTAGAAATTGTATCTATATTTTTTTTATAAATTTCCAATAAAATATACTGTAACTGAATGGCTATTCTCTGTCTTAAGTCTTTCAGAACATGATCACCCAGTATATGAGTATGGTCACTACTCTCTTCAATAAAATCTCTTTCATTAAAATATTTCGACTTTACAATAACAGAGTGATTTCGTAGTGTTCCCCCAAAGGCTAGTTTATGCTTTCCTGATGGAGCTATTCCTTTAAGCATACTCTGAGCATCTAAAAAAAGTATATGCTTCTGCCTATCAGCTTTTAACTTTACTTTCTCATTCCAAATATAAAAATCTACTTTAAATACTATTTCATCTTCATGCTCTTCTATCTTTATCTCTTTACTGATAATTCCTTCTTCTAAAAAATCACTAATTTTCAATAATACATCATTGACATAAATATTAACACTTTCAGAAGCTATTCTATCTGCGAAATAAGTAATAATCTCATTCTTTATATCATATATGTACTCATCTTCATTTTTTTTATTGATATTAAATTTATCACTATCAAGGTCTTTAAATTGAATTAAAGTGGTATAAGGAGAGGAGAGAGGTGTCTTAATCTTATCACTATACTTATTATGAATTATTGTAATATTTTTATTATCTTTACATTCAAAATTTATTTTAAAAATTTCTTCTTTACTTCTTGTGTAAATAGATACATTATCAGAATCAGTTACCAAAGTTAAATAGGTATACCGACCTTTACCTCTTCTACCATAATTAGATTTTTCTTTTTTTGTTGAAACTTTATATTGACAAAACACCTTCTCAAAGTCTTCTTCACCTGATGGTATTCCCTCTCCATCATCAGCTATATCCAAAGAAAAATATTTAACTTTCATAAGTCCAGCAGTAGCCTCTTCCTCATAAAGGTAGAGGTAGATATTTTTACTTTTAGCATCAATAGCATTTGCTACAGCTTCTCTAATAGCTGAATCTGACTTATTTATATCGTTTTTAATTGTGGCAAGAGTAACTTTTGTATCAAATTTCTTCATGATATTTAATCCCTTTTATGCATAAAAATATTATACAATATTTTAAAAGATTAATAAACACAGGAACCCAATATTTCATTATGTTTTTAGTATTAAGCTTTTTTAATTTATTTGTCTTGCAAAAGATTTATTTAAATTTAAAAAGAATTCAAATATATGAATAAAGATGAGGTTCATGAGAAGCAAGAAATATAGAATAAAGCACTTCTCTATGCTCCTTATCTACATCTCTTCAAACTTATAAATCAATCCCATAATAAGCTTTTGTACTATAGGCACTAATTTTTTACGTTCCATAATTTTCAATTTATAAGTAAACAAAGTAACAACATCATCAGATTTTATCTCTTTAGCATCATAAAGATATTTAGAAATAAGCTTTTCTAAACCAATATTATCAAGTTTATGTTCTTGGCAAAACAAATCAATTTCTTTCTCTTTTTTAGCATTTGAAAACTTAGTATACTCTTCATCTATATTATCAATCGACCCATTAGAGGCTTTAAAGTATTTTATAAACTCTTCAATAATCTCTTTTTTTCTGTAGAGGTTTGGTGTCGCTCGAATAATATTATAAATATTCATTCGCTGCTTATCATCGTCGTCATCAAGATTAAAAAGTAACTTTAGAATATAAAGCAAATCTATAACATCTCTACTAATCAAATCCAATGAGAAATCAACCTCACTTAAATCAGAAGATTCACTGTCTTCATTTTCACCCTCACCTGTATCTCCATCTTTCATATCATAATAAATATCTAAGTAATGGCTTGTATAATCATTTATCTCTTGGGCTGTAATCTCTAAAGTGTCCCACTCAAATTCAATAAATGTCTTCATCGTATCAAGCTGGGTCAACAATTTTCTAAAAGTTTCTACAAACTCTAGTTTGGACTGTTTAGTTTTAAGATATTTTACCTCGTCAGGAGTTTTAGCTATTTCTCGTAACAGCACAAGTTGTTCATTAAACTTTTCCAAATAAGTCTCATAGTTATCTCTAAGAAGTGTACTTGAAACATCTCCATCTGAAAAAAGTTTAATTGCCTCTTCTACCTTACTCTGTAAATCTCTAAAACAGATAATCTTACCATGCTCTTTACCTGTATAAATTCTATTGGTTCGTGAAAATGCTTGAATTAATCCATGATGTTTTAATTGCTTATCAACATAAAGAGTATTGAGTCTAGGAGCATCAAACCCAGTCAAGAACATATTAACCACAATAAGTAAATCTATCTCTTGATTTTTAACCCTATCTGCAATATCATCATAGTAGTTGTAATACTCTTTTGTATCGGTACTATAGTTCGTGTCAAACATACTGTTATAATCGGCTATATACCCCTCTAGCTTCTCTTTACGAACCATATCTATATTATTCTCATCCACACTCGCACCATTACCATCTTCTATATCATCGGAACTCTCTTCTGTTGTAGAATAAGAAAAAATCGTAGCTATTTTTAAATTATGCTCTTTTGCTTTAAAACTATCATAATATTCCATAAGCATATCAACACTATCTACGGTCATCATGGCTGTAAATTTATTATTGGTATAAGTCGAATGATTAGCAATAATATGTTTAGTAATACCCTCTATACGTTCAGAAGATTCCAATATCTCTTTTATTCTAACTTTTAAAGATTTTATCTCTTCTTTATTTTTTGTCTTATTATCTTTTTCTAAAACCCTTAACTCATTTTCAAGCGTTGTAACTTCTTTGGTAGTTAAGTAATCCACCACAAACCCTAGAACGTTATGATCACCAAATGCATCAGGAATAAGGTATTTATGTAAACATTTATCAAACAACTCTTTTGTAGTACGCTTTCCTATAGAGTTTTCATCTAAAATAGGTGTTCCTGTAAAACCTATCATTTGGGCTTTTTTAAAGAACTTCACTATCTTAGTATGTGTTTGACCAAACTGGCTTCTATGACACTCATCAAAAATAAAAACTAAATTCTTATCTCGTAATCCTTCCATCTCATTAAGATA
>DQSS01000216.1 GCA_015663165.1 Arcobacter sp.
ATAATTAGATAAAAATCTATTTTAATGGTAAAATACAAAAAAACTAAGAGGTTAAAAATGGAAGAATTACCGAAGTGTCCAAAGTGTGGTAGTGAGTATACTTATGAAGATGGAGCATTATTAATATGCCCTGAGTGTGCTCATGAATGGTCAGGAACACAAAATGAAGAAAACTCTGAAGATATTGTAGTTCATAGAGATACGAATGGCGTAATTTTAAGTGCTGGGGATACTGTAACAATCATAAAAGATTTAAATGTAAAAGGTGCTGGATTTACAGCAAAACGAGGAACTGCTGTTCGCAATATCTCTCTTGCTTCAAATCCTGAACAGATAGAAGGTAGAGTAAATGGAGTTAAGATAGTTCTTTTAACTTGCTTTTTGAAAAAGTCATAAAAGAAAAGAGCTATCTTTTCTTTTATAGCTCAATCACCTTTTTATCAGCAAGGCACATTGCCACGCCTTTTTCATAATAAGCAGCTTCATTTATAAATAATGCATATAGACCATCTTTATCTTCATAGCATATATTTTCTCCATCAAGTGTGACAAATACTGGGTCACCTTTTTTTAGTTCAAAATATCCATTTTCTTGTAAGTTTGGATGCACCATTGCATTGATATTATCATCTTCTCCTCTTGGAAAATCTACAGTTTTTACATTGTCATAAATCTCAATTTGAGTATAAGTTTTTTCAAGTTTATTTGTATTGTATAGTTCAAAAAAGTCTAATATAGTTTGTACGATTCTTTCTGTTTCAAAAAACATATCAGCTCTTAGTACTCCTTGAGGGATAGAACCTACTTCTATAGTAAAACCACTAGGAGGGATAGAGCTTATAAAAGATGTGTCTCCAGTATCACCTTTCCAGCTAAATATATGTAACTCTGGTATGCACTCTTTTACATAAGCAGCTACTTGCCAAGAGAGTTTATCTTCTGTGCTTATACATATAGATAAGCCCATATTTGAAGTTGTAGAATGTAAGTCCATAACAAAATCAACATTTGTATTATCACTGCCTTTTGGACCTAGCTTTTGGTTTATTTCTTTTGCAAGTACATCTTCATAAGAAGTAAGTGTTGAATCATTTAATCCATTTTTTGTAAAAGTACGATTTAAATCTTTTTCTACATATCTAGTACATTGTTTCATAGCACCTAAGTTTGTATGCATGAAAAATGTTTCAAAACTACCCTTTTTAACTAAATTAGGGTTTTTTGTAAATTTATTTATAAGATAAACACCTGTTAACTCATTGCCGTGTGTACCGCCCGTAATAGCTACTTTTTTGATTTTCTTGTTCATAAAATTACTCTTTTTTTGAATTTTCTTTAGTATATTAAAATAGATTATACTGTGTCAAATAATCTATAATTATTGCAGATATAAATTTTTTTTATTATTAAGTTTTAATCTATTTTAAGCTTTACTCCTTTACAATAGCCAAGAATAAAGGATAAAAAATGATTGAAAATATTGATAAATTATTGCTGAAATACAAGTCACAAATGTATGCAGACTTAGAGAATATTATAAATATAAACAGTTTCTCATCTAACTTAGAGGGGATAGACAATGCTCTAGAAGCAATAGTTAACATTGCTAAAAAGAATGACATTGATTTAACTACAGTCTACTCTTCTAAGAAAACGAGACCGCATCTTATGTATGGGGTAGAGAAAGAAAAAGATTATTTTGCTTTTGTTGGGCACTTTGATACTGTTCATTCTCCCTCAAGTGATTTTAATCAATATATAGATGATGGTGAGATTATAAAAGGACCTGGCACAAATGATATGAAAGCAGGACTTATAGTAGCTATATACTCATTTGCCATTTTGAAAAAGTTATATCCTGAGCGTGATTTACCAATAAAAATTCTTTTTAACTCTGATGAAGAGATAGGCTCAACAGATTCACAGGAGATTATAGAAAAAGAATTTATAAATGCAAAAGCAGGGTTTATATTTGAACCGGGGCGTCCAAAGGGCGAAATTGTAACTAGAAGAAAAGGTATTGCTACTTTAGATGTAGAAGTCATAGGGAAACCAGCACATTCCGGAGTTGCTCCTTGGGATGGGATAAATTCTTTGCTAGCATCTTGTGAAATCATACAAAAGCTAGAAGCTTTAAATGATTATGAAAATGGCATCATCGTAGGATGTAATCAATTGAATTGTGGAATTGCTAGAAATGTAGTTCCACCTCATAGTAAGATTCTAGTTGATGTTAGATTTGAAGCTATGAGCCAGAAAGATATTTTGTTTGGTAAAATAAAAAATATTTTAACTGAAAAAAACGGTGTAGGAGCAGAGGTTAAGTATAACTTGAAACTAAATAGACCTCCTTTAGAGATGACTAAAGAGTCTTCTTTGTTGTCAAAGTTGTATAGAAATACTTCAAAACAAGTAGGCTACGATTGTGAGGAGATAAGTACAGGTGGTGGTTCTGATGGTAACTTTTTGTCTGCTATGGGAATTCCAACTATAGATGGATTAGGAGCAGTTGGAGATTTTAGCCATACTAAGAAAGAGTATATAAAAAAAGAATCTTTGGTTTATAGAACAAAGATTTTTGTTTTATTTATGATTAAGTTGTTAGAGAAAAACTAGTCTATATCCATATTTTTTAGATAGTCACTTATATTTGGGATATTGTCTTTTCTACAAACTAGGCAAGTCGGTATCTCTAGTATATGATTTTCTATGGTTGTAGTTTTTAGTTTATCCATATATCCAAGTTTTTCAACAATAGTTCTAGGAATTATTGATTTACCCATACCAAGTTCAACACAAGCCAATATAACTTCAAAATCTTCAACTTCTGTTGTCGTGTAATCAGTAACACCGATATGCTTGTAATACTCTTTTGTCCCATTGTGAAAAGCACAGTCTTCTTCATAGGCTAAAATAGTGTTGTTTGGTATTGATTCATTTTTTGGTTCTAAAAACAGAAGTTCATTGTGAAATTTATTTAGAACCATTATTTCATTAAGAGTGGGTATATGATTTATAAAACCAATATCAACTTTATACTCTAGTAAAAGTTTAACAATTGGTATTTTTGTTTTTCTTATGAGCTCTAGTTTAAGGTTTGGAAAATCACTGCTTATTTTTTTTAGAAAAGGTATTAGCCTTTTACTCGCATTTGTGTATGTAGAAGCTACAATCAAAGAGTCTTGAGTATTTATGTTTTTCATTTGTACCTGAATTTTTTCAAAGTTCTTTGCTACATCATTGGCTAAAGGTATTAGTTTTTCTCCATCTTTAGTTAGAATTACACCTTTTGGAACTCTATGAAATAGTTTCAAACCCAATTGTTTTTCAAGTTGTTTAATTCTTAAGGTTACATTTGCTTGAGTTACTTTAAGTTTTTTTGCCCCTAGTGTGATACTGTTACTTTTTGCTACAGTAGTAAAGATTTTTAAAAGATTAGAATCCATAGAAATTCCTTGTATAATTGGTGATTATAACTTTTTTCGTCTTAAATAAATTATTTTAATACCTAAAAACAAAAAAGTATAGCACTTTGTAACTTAAATGGGTGGATTTTCTAGATACATTAAGAGAAAAGTCACTTTGGCATAAATTTTTTTTATACAGACAATAATTACAAATAATTTGACATAAAATATTTTTTTGTAATATACTGCTTTTAATTCAAAAAAGGAGTTTATATGAAAAAAATTATAATGGGTTTAGCTGCAGTAGCTTTACTTTGTTCTGTTGGAAATGCAAAAACTTTAAAGGTTGGGCTAGCATCGGGTGCACTTAGCATGGATCCATACGCTCACAATGAAACTGCTACAAACTCAATTCTTTCAAATTTATTTGATTCTTTGATAGCTTTTGATAAGGATATTAATACTCATCCTGCTTTGGCTGTTTCTTGGACAAATCCAGAGCCTACAGTTTGGCTAATGAAGCTAAGAAAAGGTGTTAGTTTTCATAATGGCAGTAAATTTAATGCAGATGATGTAGTTTTCTCTTTTAATAGAGTTAAAACTTGGAATAAATCAGGTTTTAAAGGTAAAGTTAGCGCTATTGATTCAGTTGAAAAAATTGATGAGTATACTGTTAAGTTTGTAACAAAAAAACCATATCCTGTATTTTTAAGAAAGCTTACTTATGTAAATATCTTAGATAAAGAGTCTTTAGAAGGAAAGGATGACCAGTGGATAGGATTAAATCCTATTGGAACAGGACCTTATAGTCTTACTTCTTGGAGCAAGGGTGATCACATTACGATGGACGTAAACAAAAATCATTGGAGAGGTGTAGCTAAGTTTGATAAGGTTGTTTTTAGACTATTGACAAACAATGCAACAAGAGTTGCAGCAATACTTAGTAATGAAGTTCATATTATCAATAGAGTTCCCGTTGTTGATGTAAATAGAGTTAAAAATAGTGATAAGTTAAACTTTTTCGTACAACCAGGACTTAGACTTATATATCTTCAAATGGATCAAGATAGAGATAGCTCTCCATTTATAAAATCTCATGATGGTAAAAATCCTTTAAAAGATGTTAGAGTTAGAAAAGCTATCTATTATGGTATCAATGAAGAGGCTATCGCTAAGTATGTTATGAAAGGTTTTGCACAACCAGCGGCACAGCTTAGTCCACCAGCTGTTTTTGGAAATGATCCAAGCATAAAAAGACCAGCTTTTAATCCTGAGAAAGCTAAAGCACTTTTAGCAGAAGCTGGATATCCAGATGGATTTGAGATTCAGTTAGATTCTCCAAACAACAGATATATCAATGATGCTCAAATCGCTCAAGCAGTTGCTTCTTCTTTGGCTAAAATAGGTATCAAAGTTAAAGTAAATGCAACTCCAAAATCTACTTTCTTTAAAGAGACTGGAAAGTTAAACACAAGCTTTTTCCTAATCGGATGGGCTAGTAGTGATGGTGATGCAAGTTCTATCCTAGATGGTTGTGTTCATACATATAATGCTGAGACAGGTTATGGAAGATACAATAGAGGAAGATACTCAAATACAAAAGTTGATGCTCTTATAGAAAAATCAGCAGGTATCATGGATCCAGCAGAGCGTTTAAAAGTGCTACAAGAAGCACAAAAGATAGCAATTGTTGATGATCAAAACTTTATACCACTTCATTATCAAGTAGATATTTATGCATCTAGCAAAGATATTAAATTTGAGACAAGAACAGATAGCCGTATCTGGGCTTTTGATATAAAATAGAAACAAAAATCTCACCTCCTTAAAGGGGTGAGATTGCTTATGGAATAATAATGACAAAATACATTTTAAATAGACTTTTTCACTCTTTTTTAGTTATGTTCACAATAAGCTTTATAGTGTTTTTTATAATGTTTAAAGCTGGTGATCCTGTTGAGCTTATGCTCCCGCCTGATGCAACACAACAAGATGTTGTAGATATGAAAATTGCTCTTGGACTTGACAAGTCTTTTATTGTGCAGTATCAAAGATTTTTGATAAATGTTTCAAAAGGAGACTTAGGAAACTCTTTTATATATGGGCAACCAGCGCTTGATATTGTATTTGAGAGGATGCCAGCAACTATGGAATTAGCTGTAATTGCTATGATAATTTCTATTCTTATAGGAATCCCACTGGGGATTATTTCCTCCATAAAACCTAACTCTATATTAAGTAGGGTTATCATGTTCTTCTCCTTGTCGGGTATCTCTGTGCCAGTTTTTTGGACTGGAATGATACTCGTGCTTGTATTTTCTGTTATATTAGGAGTCTTGCCAAGTTCTGGTAGAGGGGAAGTTTATCTTTTTACAAGTGCTTTTACATGGGACGGAATACGGCATCTTATTATGCCTGTTGTAACCCTTTCTGTTTTTCAATTAGCATTGATTTTAAGGCTTACAAGAACAGGCATGATGGAAGTTTTAATGCAAGACTATATTAAGCTAGCAGCTGCTAAGGGTGTGCCTAGAAGAGTTATTGTTTATGTTCATGCGTTAAAAAATACACTTATACCTTTGATAACTATTATCGGTATTCAATTTGGACAACTTGTAGCTTTTACCATTGTAACAGAGACTATTTTTGCTTGGCCAGGAAGTGGAAAACTTATAATAGATTCTATTCAAAACCTAGATCGTCCGGTGGTTGTGGCATATTTGTTAATTATATCATTTATTTTTGTAGCCATTAATTTTGCAGTAGATGTACTTTATACATTTGTAGATCCAAGAGTGAGGGTATGATGAAATTATTTAAAAATGAAATATTAACGGAATATTTTGAAGATAAACTAGCAGTTATTGGACTTGTTGTGTTTACTATACTTTCTATATTCGCACTTTTTCCTGCACTGTTTTCGTATCAAAATCCATACGATTTAACGCAATTATATTTGGAAAATAGTTTTCAAGGACCAAATGAGAATTTTTGGCTAGGAACAGATGAGCAAGGAAGAGATATATTCTCAGCTATTATGTATGGACTTAGAGTATCTTTGTATGTTGGTTTTGCTAGTACTATACTCTCTGTTGTTATAGGATTTTCTTTAGGATTGATATCAGGATATTATGGTGGTTGGATTGATACAATCATCATGAGAATTGCCGATATTCAGCTTTCTTTTCCTGCAATACTTATAGCCTTGATTATTATGGCACTTTGGGGTGCTGGAGTTGGTAAGATCATCATAGCTATTACTATAGTTAGTTGGGTATATTATGCTAGGACAGCAAGAGGTGTTGTGTTAGCTGAAAAAGAAAAAGACTATGCACAGTCGGCTAAGGCCTTAGGCATGAGTAGTTTTTCTATCATTTTTCGTGAAATAATGCCAAATGTAACGGCACCGATCATAGTAATTGCAACAGTTAGAATAGCAGTAGCTATCATCCTTGAAGCAACTCTTAGTTTCTTGGGGCTTGGTGTTCCAATAACTGAACCATCTTTAGGTTCTCTCATAGCAAATGGCTATCAAGTACTCTTTAGTGGATACTGGTGGACATCAGTTTTTCCTGGTATTATTTTGATGCTACTGATTATTTCTATAAACTTAATAGGTGATAGAGCAAGAGATATAATGAATCCGAGGTTAAAAAGATAATGGCACTACTAGAAGTAAAGAACTTACATACGCACTTTTTTACGAGAGCGGGAGTGATAAAAGCAGTTGATGGAATCAGCTTTTCATTAGAAGAGGGTGAAATCTTGGGGATAGTTGGAGAATCTGGAGCAGGAAAATCTATAACAGGATTTTCTATGCTAGGACTCATCGATAAACCAGGTGAAATTGTTGAGGGTGAGATAATCTTCAATGGTGAAGATTTGGTAAAAAAGAGCGAGGACGAGCTGGAAAAAATTAGAGGCAATGAAATTGCTATGATTTTTCAAGACCCTCAAACTTCACTAAATCCTGTTATAAGCATAGGTGATCAACTTATGGAAGCTGTTCTTTATCATAACAAAGATGCTTCAAAAAAAGATGCATATAATGCTAGTGTTGATATACTTAAACTTGTGGGACTTCCTGCTGCTGATAAGAGAATGAAGAGTTATCCACATCAGCTCTCAGGCGGGATGAAACAAAGAGTTGTTATAGCTATGGCACTTTTAAATAATCCAAAACTTTTGGTTGCTGATGAGCCTACAACAGCACTTGATGTTACTATTCAAGCTCAGATTTTATACCTTATGAAAAAGCTAAGTAAAGATTTTGGCTCTTCTTTGATTTTGATTACTCATGATATTGCTGTTGTGTCGCAACTTTGCGATAAGATAGCTGTTATGTATGCTGGTCGTATTGTTGAGTACGGAACAAAAGAGGATATTATATTTAACCCTCAACACCCTTATACAAAGGGCTTGATTGAGTGTTTACCAAAACTAGATGATGATAAGAAGAGATTATATCAAATTCCAGGAATTATGCCATCACTTTTAAGCCTCCCTACTGGATG
>DQSS01000011.1 GCA_015663165.1 Arcobacter sp.
AGTTAATCCAGACTTTTTTGTTACTTTTGGTAGCATTATTATATTTTTTTAAGGTGGCGACTGACCCCTATATTGCACCTTTTTTTGAGGTGGGACAACTAACTTAACTAATATTTTTTAAATAAACTTTTCTTCTTTTTTCATAAATTTTATCTATATCAGATTTTTTAACTTTTTTCTTTTTCAACCTTTTATTAACAGCTACTTTTTTTAGTGGACTAACTTTTTTATCCTTTTGATTAATTGCAGGATGAATTCCTCCTCCTTTCCATTCTCTTGAATGTAACCATTCTTCATAATAAGAAAGCCACCAAAAAGTCCAAGGAACAATCGTTTCACATAAAGACATAGAACGAGAAAACTCATTGTAAGAAGGATAATATAGACAGAGTTGAATTTTTTCTTGGGAATAAAGATGTGGTATATTTTTTTCTTTAGCTATATTATGTATCTCATCATTTAAAATATATACTCTAGGAGCAGTTTTAGTAAAATCCCATATCAATAATACTTTATATATTCTTGAGAAATCTGATGGCTTTATATCAAATTCCCAATAGAAGTAATTATTTTTCAATTTACCACTACCATTAGATGATAGTGGACAATATTTTAAACTAATAAAATGCTGTTGATAATTAGGCTTATTAAATTTTGACATCTATTCCCCATAAAAAGTATTTGATTTAGCTTTTATGGGTGTTGATGTAGCAGTCACAGTAGCAGAAGCTTTAATTAATTCATTTTTTCGATTATCATCTAATTTTTGAATATACTTTTCTCTAATTAACTCTGTTGGTTTTCTTCCAAATCCCTCTTCGATAGAGTCCAAAAATACATCTTGACCCATATCTATATGAAACTTATTGAAAAACTGATTACAATTATCATGCCAAGTATCAAAATTTCTCTTTTTTATCAGTTTTTCATTCCATTTTTCAGCAAAGTTTTCACTGTTAATTGTTGGATTTTCTATCCAATATAAACCATATTTTATATCAATATACTTTTTCATATATTTTAAAGTGTCAAGCATAAGGTCATACTCATTATCATAATTGAAATTTTGAATACAAAACAAATAAGATTTTGTTGCTAAAGTTGTAATAATTACAGATATTGGTGCATCAGCTTTACCTTCAAACATTATATCTCGATGCCTTTTAAAAATTTGAATAAACCTTTTTAATAGTAGTTTTGTTGGTTCATGTTCAGGTAAACTTTCTATTTCTGCAACACTATCATTTATTGTACGACTTTCCATAGAGAATGCAAGTTCTGATTTAAATAATTCTCTAGTCATTTTAAAGACAGGTATCACAAGTGAACTATTATCAAACCATTCACTGTATCCTTTTGGATTTGCAGTCATATAATTTTTTAATTTACTGTCAGCTACTAATTCACTTGTATTATATGGTTCATCTTGTTTATCTAAAGATGGCGTTATATCAAGATGGAATTCATCAGCATAATTAATACACCAACCTCTATTAGTCTCTGTTAACATATTTTTATAAGTTTCATGTTCCTTTAATCTATTACCAATTAACTCTTTCAAGAATTTAGGAGTAATATTATCTGAAGAGATATTTGGTGTAAAGAAAACTAAATCTATATCAAATTCATTTTGTCCAATAGGTTTTACAGTTGTTTCAAGCCTAATTGAACCTTGTGGATAAATATCTCCATCCTTAAAACATTGTCTTTTACCTGTTCCAAATAAACAATATTCTCCATTAGATAACCATTTCCCTACAGCTTTATATCTTGACTCTGCTAATCTATATTGTGTAGGTGTTAAGTCTAAAGATTTTCCTATAATGACTAATTGTTCAAAAAGTTTATGTTTATATATTTTATTATTTGACATTTATATCCTTTATATATGTATCTATAAAATTTTGAATTTCAGAATGTCTATCTGAAAAATCGCTATCAGCTTTACTTAATAAATTTAAATTTTCAGAAGTCTTATCCAAAGGCAGTGCTTTTGTACTTGTAAAAGTTAATCTCAAAATATTCTCTTTAGGCATTAAAAATTGGAGTAAATCACTATTTGTTTTTGTCTGTAAATTTAAAATCATTGAAATCAACTTCTCTCGTTTCCATCCACTTAAAAATCCCCATTTTTTAGTATCAATATCGTAATCATTTTTTTCTAATCCTGTCCCAATAGATACAATAACAACATCTTCAGGCTTTTTATTGAAAATCTTTTTTGCTTCAGCCAATGCAACTAAAACAGGACTATTTGCCCAAAGTCCACCATCTGCAAGTAAAAAATTTTTGACTTTATGAGGAGGGAAAAAAATTGGAGCAGAAGAGGAGGCTAAAATAGCATCTGTCAAAGCTATATCACTATCCCGAACTAATACTTTTATATTATTATCTCCATCTTTTTGACCATTAAAAGTTGTTTTAAATACAAATTGAGATGAGTCTCCAATATTTGTTGCATTAATTAATAGAGGCTTTTTAATATCCCCAAGCACAGTATTTCCAAAAATTGACTTTAAAACTTTTTCAAAAGATTGAGGATTATATCTACTACGAAAGAGTCCTATTCTCGCGTACCATCTTTTCTTAAATATATTTTTTCCTTCATGTTGATACAAAGAAACTACTTTATCTAAATCTATTTTTTGCACAATTGCTCCTGCTAAAATAGAGCCTGTAGAAGTACCAACAATTAAATCAAAATCATTATAAAAATCTACTCCACATTTTTCTTCTATATTTTTTAACATTTGAGCAGAGTATAAACCTCTTAT
>DQSS01000219.1 GCA_015663165.1 Arcobacter sp.
AATTTCATGATGAGTATGATGAGAATGGAAAGTTAAAAGATAATTGTAAATTGACTATTGATAAAAATGATAATTATATTTCTGATTTTTTTGGTGAAAATATTAGTGTTACGGCTATTGTTGGAAAGAATGGGAGTGGGAAGAGTACTTTATTAAACAGTATTATCAATTCAGTAGAAGAGGGTTTCCCTATAGAAACAAAGTATTTTATAATTTTTAATTATGATGGAAGTGAAGTATATAATTCTAACTTTCCAATTAATACGACACTAAGTGAATCTATTGAAAAGCTTCATATTATCACATCTGTAAAAAGAGGGAATAATGATGGAGTAACTTTTGTTATTAATAAAAATCAATCTAACAATGAAAAACTACATAATAAAGTTAAAAATTATAAAAATATTAATTTAGAAGAAGAAATGATTTTTAGATTATTAGCTATAGAAGTAGCTAGTCTTAATCCTAATTTTAAATTATCTACTTTTATGTATTTACCTGAAAAAATATCTTTTATTTTAAAAGACAAAGAAGATATAATTAATAATCAAATTATCATTTTTATGGATATAAAACAGCGAGAAGAAGTTAAAAAAGTACTTATACAAATAGATAATAGTTATCATCTATTTTTAGCTATTGAATATATTAAAAGAACTTTTGGGAATGTGAATATCGAGTCTTTAGAAAATATACATAAGCTAAAGCATGAAATTAAAGTACAAAACTGGAAGATATTAAGTTGGAAAGATTTTGATAAGTATTTTGTACAAAAAAATATATTTTACATTCATAATTTAGATCAAACTATAAAAAATATTTTACGAGTAAATGGATACTTACATCAGGTGAATGTAGACTTAATAGATAATAAAGGAAGAAAATTTGATGACTTAAGCCATGGTGAACAAAGTATTTTTGCTCAATTGTTAAATATATATTTTTATATGAAAGATCATGCTCAAGTATTTTTATTTGATGAACCAGAAATTTCATTACATCCTAATTGGCAAAAAAAATACTTGAATGAAGTATTTAAATTATTAGAAAAATCAACAGAAATAAATCATTTCATTGTTGCTTCCCACTCTCCATTTCTCCTATCAGACATCCCAAAACAAAACATAATCTTCCTAGACAAAGATGAAAATGGAAACTGTAAAGTTTTAACTCATGATGAGGTTTTAGAAAAAAAACAAACTTTCGGAGCAAATATTCACACGCTATTAAGTGATAGTTTCTTCATGGAAGATGGGTTAATGGGAGAGTTTGCAAAAGGTAAGATAAATGAGATAAAAAATCTTTATCAACTTATAAAAGATGAAAATGTTCAAAAAAGATTAGAAGAAGAAAAAATAAAAGAGTTGGCTCAAAAAGCATTCCATAGACGAAAAAAGCGACTATGGCAGATACAAAAAATCATAGGCGAACCATTTTTACAAAAAGTAATTAAAAACTATTTAGATGATTTAGAGATTTTATTTTCAGATGATAAGACATTGATAGACAAAGAATTGGCTGAAATAGAAGAGCGAAGAGTTTATTTAGAGAGTTTGAAAAAATGATAAAACTTGATTATAAATTAGATAAACAAATCTTAGAATGTTTATATGAAAGAATGCTTTTTTCTACAAAATTAAATAAGATGTCAGTAAAAAAGAATTTTGATAAATTAAAAGAAAAATATCCTTATAATATAATATTTTTTGACATATCTTTTAGTGAAATAATTTTTGTAGAACCTGAAAAGACAAGATGTTTAATCAATACAATTGAGCTTAGAATAATAGAACAATCAAAAGTAAAATTTAAAGAGATGAAGAAAAAAAAGAAGTTTATTTATGAGGCAAAAGGCGAACTAAAAAAGATATTTAAATATGAAAATAAATTTCAAAGTTTCATATCTGAGTTTTTTGAAAAAGAGCTAGAAACTAGAACTTGCTATTTTTGTAATATTCACTATGTAAACGAATATAAGGTAGATGAAAAAGAGTATAAAAACGAATTTACTTTAGACCACTATTATGATAAAGGTAGTTATCCGTATTTAGCATTATCTTTATATAATTTAATTCCATCTTGCTATGTTTGTAATTCTAAATTGAAGAAAAGTATAGAACTAGATGTATTTGCTCCAAATTCAGAAGATTTTGACTTCCACAAAAGAGTAAAATTCAAACTCCACCTAAGTAAAAACTGCAAAGACCTAAATATAAAGTCAAAAGCTGATATAAAAATTCCACTAAAAGAGAACTACTCAAATAAGTATGAGAAATACATAGAGGTATTTAAACTAAATGAACGCTATGAAGCTCATAAGGATATAGTTTTTGAGATGTTACAAAATGCAGAGCTTTACCCTGAGAGTAGATTAAAAGAGTTGCAAGATTTGACAGGGATTCCTTATCAGCAGATAAAAAAGGATATTTTTAATTTGATAGATGATGCTGATTTATCTAAGCAACCTTTTTCTAAATTGATTCGTGATATGTCTGATGAGTTGGGGTTGAGATGAAGAAGTATTACAATTCGCCAT
>DQSS01000389.1 GCA_015663165.1 Arcobacter sp.
CCTGAACTATTTAAGATTTCACCCGATGAGTTTCGGGCTTATGCTTTTGATAAAGTGGAACAACGTGGTGGAACTTGACAACTATCTACAAAAGGGTTACTATTGAATTATATCGGTTCAGGTGAATCAATAAACTGGTTATTTATTTTATGTTGTCTATCAATATTACAATGGTTACTAACTATAATTTACGTATCCAAAAACTATCATATTCTTGGCAGAGAAATAACCCTAGAGAAGCTAAGAGGCTATGACAAAAAAATATCTTTTACTCATGACTATTTCTATTTGTATTGGAATATATACCCAATCATTTTTTACATGCTTTTTTATTATTTAGATACGTCATGGAATACCTATTTAAATCAAATCATTATGATTGGTGGAGATAAGGTACAATCTGTTTATAATTCTTGGTTTATATCTACTGAACTATTTTCAACAACAGTTCAGTATCTATGGATTGACACTCTTGTCCTAGTAATTATTATTATAATTGCATATAAAGCAACCTTTTCATCACAGATAACTAAACAAATTACATTCCTCAAAAATAAAGAAAAACTCTACTGGTGGGATATCCGTATTGTTAAAGAAATATTTTGGATTCGTTTTATATTCTTATTTTTCAATATGATATTAGTCGGTTTTACAGCATACTTAATAACAAAAGTAGCATTTTTCATTATGGCAATATTAGCATTAGAAAATACTCTATCTATAAATCCTTTTCATCCTGACTTATTTGGAGGATTAAAAATTCTTATGGAAATTTCATCAATCATACTTGCCATATATTTTTTACGAGCGATGATGGGAATTGTAGGCTTTTTAGACCATCGAGGTCTCAATGATAAATTTCAAACACTTGGAGACTATTATCATACCTCTTATTTTTTCTTGGGAATAGGGTTTATTCTTTTCTTTATTTATAAAGTAAATTATCTACTAGAGACAGTTGATATTTCAACTTTATTAAGCAATAATATTTATCAAACATATTATATAGCTTGTGATGAAAAAAATATTTCTAAAGTTACACAGACTGTAGGTAATATGTCTGATTACTATAGTAACCTTTTACAATATAATAAATTCCCTATTGATTTAAGTCTTTTTACAAGTTCTATTTTTACATTTATCTTACCTCTATCTCTTTGGTTTATCGTTAGTTTCATGGATAATAGAAAACAAGAATATATTGAAATAAAAGGTGATAAAAATGGAAAATAATTTAAAGGATTACTTAGTAGATATCTCATCAAAACTAAAAATGAATTTGCTAATAGCTTTTTTAGCCTTTTTAATCTATGTAGTCTGGTATACATGTGAAATAAACAAATATTTCTCTTTCTCTCATCTCCATATATCATTGGGTCATATTGGCTATACTGGTCTACTTATAATTCCTGCTTTTCTTGTTATTGATAAAGTATTTCTACAAAAGTTATGGATATTTTTCTCAACTTTAGCTTTATTAGATTTACCAAACTTATTGTACATTACAAATAATCAACCTATTAATAATTCGCTTTTTTTTAGCAGTTTAACAATAACAATACTAATAATTTTATTTTTTCTTGCCACTTTACTTGGAACATCAAAATCCGTATCAAGTAATCCAATTACAACAAGCTGGAAAGATTTAAGGCTTGTAGTCCTTTCATCTTTAGTATTCATTATAATCTATCATAGTATTAATAGTATTAATAGTATTTTGAGAGCTACACCTAATGATGAACGTTCTATTTATATAGCTAATCTTGAATTTCACCATATTAATATTGGTATAATTTTACTATTATGGATACCATTTTTATTCAAATATATTCCTAGACTTTCAAAAAAGATATATAAAATACTAGGTTACATATTTGTTGGTTTTATATATGGGACAATATTTGATGAGTCTTTTTATTATATGCTAAATAATGTAAGTGATGATAATTATTTTGATATACTAATTACCTTAACTTCATTAATAATAACCATAATATCATTTTATATATGGTTTTACTATTTAAAAAAGGAACATAAACATGATTCATAAACTTTTAAAAGCAGATATAGCATTAGTAATTCTTACATTAATTGGAGTTACTTACTTATATTTAAGTAATGATATTTCATTGACTTTTGCAGTTATTCTCTTATCAATTTATATACTCGCTAAGATTATAGGGTACAAGATATTAAAATATAATAATTTTGATATCTTTATAACTCATCTTACCAATGAAAGTAAACTATCCGTTATCAGTGGATTTGAAATATTTAAAACTTTACTTGTAGCACTTCTCTTTTTAGGATTCATATTTATTGACCCAAAAATATGGATAATTGAAAGTATTCTTGTAATTGGTATGCGTATATGGGGATATAGTTATATATTATCATTAAAAGATAGATAAGCATGAAAATAAAAATCCTATTAAGCTTTCTTCTCATTCTATTTCTTTATAACGCATGTTCAGAAAAGACTACTAAAAAACAACCTGAAGTATTAGATTTAGCACATAGAGGCTATGCTTCAAAACATCAAGAAGCAACGCTAGAAGCATTTAAGTATGCAATTGAAGAAAATGCAGATGGATTAGAATTTGATATACGGCAAACTAAAGACAACGTTATAGTAATTACTCATAATCAAAAAATAAATGAGTTAGAAGAGAACATAGCAGAACTTAACTATTTAGAAATACAAAAACATACAAGTATCATAACTTTTAAGAAAATTATTAAACTTGCTAAAGAACATGAAAAAGATATTTGGGTTGAAATAAAAGATAGTGAGTTATATCCAAAAATCATAGATAATATGTTAGAAATTATAGAAGAAGAGAAGTATGCCAAAAAAACTATAATTCAAAGTTTTAAACTTAGTGACCTTAAATACATACATAGTAAAAATATTGATATTCGACTCTTGAAACTTTATATCTTTCAATACTCCTTTAATACGCTTCCTAAATATATTAACTATATAGGATTACCAATTGTTCTAGGTGTAATGAATTCAAATATTATTACTAGCATACATAAAGCAGGATATAAAATAATATTTTGGAGAGAAAGTTCTATTTTTGAAAAAAAGTATTTTATTAGAAAACTAATAAACTCTGGAGCTGATGGTTTTATGTTGGATAGTCCGTTAAAAGATTTTAAGTAGAACTCTAAAAAATATAAAACCTACTTAGATATTC
>DQSS01000253.1 GCA_015663165.1 Arcobacter sp.
ATGGCAAAGAAGAATCTAAATTTAAATAAATTTTAGTACGCTCTCCGAGTGTTATAGTGGATGGAGATACTCCATATGATGTAACTGATATAGCTTGTGCATATATCGATAACACTAAAAATAAAAGTATTCCTATTAGTTTATTTGTTTTCATTTTAATTTCCTTCTTTTATAATATCTTCATAGCTACAACCTTTGTGACCACATGTTACTACATCTAAAGTATCGGACAACATTTGTACTAAATCGTAATGCTTGATTGTCTTATTAGACTTAAGTGCATAAACAGTGTTATTTGTAATTTCCCCACTTGGTATAATCTCAAATGCTGCTAATCTACTATCTGCATAAACCCTGTTTTTAATTTTCCATTGTAGAAATGTTGCCAATGGGTTTTTATTTAATTTTACATTAGCAATATTGAAATTATCTACTAATAGTTTACTATATATTCTTCGAGTTAATCTAGTCGTAGTTGTATATCCTGCTTTGCTGATAATTGCAGATGCACCTGTTGCTTTTTTTGTCTTTGCGATACTTATCATGTTTGCGGCAAGACCAATAGGTGCGTCTTCGTATGATGAAAAAAGGCCTTTTTGAATTCTGACACCATAGGCATTTAATTGTTTTAGATATTTATAGCTTGCAGCATTACTACTAACGCCTAAATATGGTACAAAATTATTTAAGTCATAAAGCTTCAAATAAAAAGCTTTGTCTGTTGTCGGATAATAATAATTGATTAACTTTATGTATCTCTGCCTGCTTAATGTTTTTACATTACTTAAAGCTAAAAATTCCTTTTTATTATCATTCAAGTACATATCTAAAACGTAAGACATACATTGTGCATTGAGTGCTTCATCAATACGCCAACCATAACCTTTTTTATGTAATTGTGCTGCAAAAAAACTACCTTTTGTAAGCTCTATTTTTTTGCATTCTACCTCAAATGATTCAATAATATTTGCTTTTTTAACTCTATCTTTTTCTTTATAAAAACTTGATTCAATACTTATCCTTAAATTTAAAACTTCGAACATTTTGCTTGACTGTGCTGCAGCAGCTTCTGCTTCAAAAAAATCAGCTGCAGCTGCACTAGTCTTAACTCCAATATCTGTTACTAAAATAAGATTATCTATCACACCTGCACCTATAGCACCAACAGGATTACCCATATAAATCATAGCCAACGCCTTTGTATCATTCTTTGCTAAAGTCAACATCATCTTAATAGCTTGTCTTAGTGTCTCATCTGGTGCACTATCATGGACGTACCATAAACCTCTTAGATTTTGTAATTGCTGACTTGTTAAAGTCTTAACGCGATAATCGATAAGAATATCTAATGCAATATCAATAAAAAACTCTACAATATTTGCACCAGAAAAAAGCTTGGCTTTACTAAGCTTAGGACCAATAAGGGATGGAAGTTGATCATCTAAATGTGTATAAAATGAAATAGCAGTACTATTATTTAGTTTCATGTTCGAAGATGCATAATTCAACAAGCTAGTTATGGCTGTTGACACCACTCTTAATGTCAATTTAAAAAGTTCTTGATCTGCGGCAGAACCTGGTATCTTTACAAGTAAGTTGCAAAGTATTTTTTGATTTTTACATTCTATATCTGCACCACAATTAATGGAACATTCTCTATCAGCATAATCAGCATTCCAATTGACATTAAAAATTTTCTGTACCGTATCACCTGCATTAGCATAACTAATAATCGCAAATATAACCAACATAATCTTCATTATTTTCATTTTCTAAACTCCTCTTTCATATTTCTTTCCTCCTATTCTTTACTATAATATTCATAAGTCTTAATAAAAAATTTTAAAGACTCTGCCTGCGTAACATCATTGTTCCATCCATAATTTCCATTTTGTCCATGAGCAATGTCTAAAATATTTAATAAAGACGATGCCAAATACCATCCATTAGATTCATCAATCAAATTTCTAGCACGCTTAGAATCTGCTTTAGTAATTTTATCTTCAACAAAAAGAATGTTTGTTAATATCTCTGCCATATCTCCTCTAGTAATATTTTTATCTAATGCATCTTTGGTAAAGTTACTTGGTAAAAGTTTTGTCAGAGCTCTTTTTTTAGTTTTTAGAAAATTATAGTACTTTACAAAACCTACACCTTTTAAATCATTCTTTCTATAAAAAAGCTTCGTGATAATCTTTAAGACTTCTCCCTGCGTCCGTGATGCACTTTTGTTAAAATTACCTTTTCCATCACCACTTAAACTCATTCCATACTCTTGCATTTTTAGTATATATTTATATACCCAATCTTTTTTTGTACTTATATTTTTAAAAGCCAACGGTTCATTTATAGTTTTATAATTGAAAATATCAGATGTTCCCTCTGGTAAATGATAAATATAATATTTTCCGTTTTTAGTATCTGCAATAACATAGATACCTTTTTCTAGCAATTCATTAGCTACTTTCATAATCACACTTATTTTAGATATAGAATGACCTGTTTCTAACGGTAACTCAACTTTTTTACCCACGATAAGGTTAGATAAAGAGTGTTTTTTTTGAATAGAAAGTGTATTTTTCAATCCATTTAATACACTTTGCTTAATAATAATATTTGCAATATTGTCTGATTGTTCAACATAATCAGTATATTTTAAGATACCTGTTAGTGGATCATTTTTTGTCATTATATTTGTTATCACATAATCGTTGGTAAAATTTTCAAATACATCAATTGTAATCTTTTTTAATGGTTTAATTCTCGCCTCTTCCCCATAAGTATGTTCAGGAGGAATACGGTGACTATTTTTAATATTATCAGCCCAGTGCGTATAATATGGATTTTCAATTTCTTTTATGCTATACCCACCATTTAAATCTTTTGATGAATCATAAGTTAATGGTAATGGTGCCGTATTAAAAGTATATGTTTTAATACCTGTCAGTAAACCCATATATTGAGCCAACCCACCACCTAAAGAATGCCCTGTGATAGCAATAATATTTGTCTTTACATCACTTGATAAAGATTTGTACCAATTTTTTAATGTTAACAATTGATTAGGTTTAAATATTGTTTCAGATATTAAAGTAAGATCCGTCCATAAGTCTAAAACATTATTATAAATAGGAATTAATTTAGAATTTGCTGTTGTTCCACCGATAGCCATTATATAATTATTGTCCTTTTTATACAAACCAACAACAAGTCCATTCAGTGCTTGTTTATATTTATAAAGTTGCCAACCACTCTTATCTACTTCTACATGGGTTTTCACCAAGATATCATTCTCTTTATTATAAATAGCATCAGATAAAAGAGCATATTCCCAATATTTTTTTGATGTAAATTTTAATGAACGCACAGAGTTAGTTCCAGATGATATTAGATACTTTTTAAGAATTTTACTAAGCATAAAAGCTTTTGTCGGGAAAAGACATTCTTTTCCTGTCAAATGTTGGCACATTCCATGTTCAGATAAAGGTGTATTCTCTTTTGCCAAGTATGACCTAAAAGCTGAGTCATTATGTATGGTAGTCCCTGTCCTAATATCAAAATTTTCAGCATTAAGTAAAATAAAAAAGATAGGTAATAATAATATTTTTCTTAAGAAATACTTCAATATAACTCCTTTTATATAAAACTATACCAAACCAACATGATAAACCATGATAAAACCTAAACTTTTCAAAAAAACTTTTAATTTAACCTAAATCCTGACCCACGCACACTAGCCACAACCCCATCTA
>DQSS01000061.1 GCA_015663165.1 Arcobacter sp.
TAAGATAAAGAAGGTAAGATAAATGTTTGAAAATGACAAGCTTATAGCAATCGAGAATTTTAAAATATTTGAAGTAGATGATTTAAATACTTTATTGCATAAAATACTAAATTATGCGAAAAAAGTAACTGGGGCAGAAGCTGGAACTATTTATCTAAAAGACAATGATAATAATCTTAGATTTAATATCTTCCAAAATGATACTTTCCCATATGAAAAAATATACAACTTTCAGTTACCACTAAAAAATATGAAGCTGGAAATATTAGAAGATAGTCCATCGTTGGCTGTTGCATGTTTTAATCAAGCTAAAATAATATGTGTAGATGATATTTACGATGAATCTAAATATGATTTTAGTAAATCTAAAGAGTTTGATGTAAATAATTCTTATAAAACAAAATCTATTTTATGTGTACCTTTGATAAATCATAATAACAATAAAGTTATTGGAGTATTACAGTTAATAAATAAGCAAAATAAAGAAAAAACTAAAAAAATAATTTTTACGCAAGAAGATAAAGAATTTATATCATTGTCTTCTTATTTTATAACATTAAGTATTATTAGTACGAAAGATAATATTGAACAACTAAAACAATATAACAATGAGCTAGAAACTAAAGTAAAAGAGCGAACAAAAGAGCTTGAAGAAACTCAAAAAGAACTCTTAAATCAGGTAAATCATGATGCCTTAACAAAATTATACAATAGAAGATACTTTAATGATATTATTAAAAATCTTATGAAAATATCTCAAAGGGACAAAAAACCGTTAGTTATAGCTATGATTGATATTGATGATTTTAAACTTGTAAATGATACTTATGGTCATGCAGTTGGAGATGTTGCTATACAAACTATAGCAGAAGTATTTAATAAAACCATAAGAACATCAGATATTTCTATAAGGTTTGGAGGAGAAGAGTTTGTAATAATTTTTCCAGATACAGTTATTGATAATACAAAAATAATTTGTGAAAAATTAAGAAGTAAAATAGAATCTAGTTTGATAAAAATTGATGAAAATAGAAACTTTTCACTAACAGTTAGTATTGGTTTATCTCAAATAGAATTAAACGATATAAATGAAGATAAAGCTTTATATAAAGCAGATAAAGCTCTATATAAAGCTAAAAAACAAGGTAAAAATCAAGTTGATATTTTAACTTAATTTTTTTCTTTTTTCTGAGGTACTACTAGCATATTTACATATCTACCCTCAAATTTTGGTTCATTTTCTTTGTGACCTATATCTTCTACCATTGGCCATACACCATTTAGTACAGCTGCACCAGCTGCAGGATTTGACATCTCTCTACCTCTTAAAAATACTCTAAACTTTACATGATTTCCTTGCTCTAAGAACTCTCTTGCATGTTTAACTTTGTAAGATATATCATTTGCAGCAATTTTTACAGAAAGTTTAATCTCTTTAGTTACGATTACTTTTTGATTTTTTCTTGCTTCTTTTTTCTTCTTTTCTTGTTGATATTTAAATTTACCGTAGTTCATTATTTTTACAACAGGTGGTTTTGCATTTGGTGCTATACATACAAGATCAAGTCCTGCTTCATCTGCATGTGCATTTGCTTCTCTTGAAGTCATAAGACCAAGTGATGAACCATCTTCTGCGTTACATCTTACTTCAGCAAAACGAATGTCTTCATTCATTAATACGTTATCTTCTTTTTTATTTGTTTTGAAACTCAAATTTTATCCTCTTGTTTTTTATTTGTTAGCATTGTGAAAAATTCTGCTTTAGACATTTCACTTCTTTCTCTTTTTCTTCTATCTCTTAATGCAACAGTATTGTTAGCAACTTCTTCATCTCCAAGTACTATTATCATAGGTACTCTTTGTTTTTCAGCTGTTCTTATTCTTTTATTTAAACTTTCATTTTTAGAGAAGATATCACTATCTATATCCATTTCTAAAAGTTCTTGCTGAATTTGTTTTGCATACTGCACATGTGAATCTGCAATTGGAACTATACTTACTTGTGTAGGTGCAATTGAAAATGGAAATTCTCCAGCACAATGTTCAGTTAATATTCCAATAAATCTTTCAAAAGAACCTAATATAGCTCTATGAATCATAACTGGTCTTTCTCTTGTATCATCTTGTGTAGTATAGTTTATATCAAATCTTTCAGGTAGATTCATATCTACTTGAATAGTTCCACATTGCCATTTTCTACCAATAGCATCTAGAATTTTGATATCTATTTTAGGACCATAAAATGCTCCACCACCTTCATCTATTCCATATGAATAACCATTTTCATCTAAAGCATCCATGATACCTTTAGTTGTAGTTTCCCAGAATTCATCATCACCTATTGCTTTTTCAGGTTTTGTTGATACTTCCATTTCATATTTGAAATCAAAAGCATTCATAAGTGACTCAACAAATTCAATAACTTCAATAATTACATCTTTTACTTGAGTTGGCATACAGAATATATGTGCATCATCTTGAGTAAATTCTCTTACTCTAAATAATCCATGCATAGCTCCACTTAACTCATGTCTATGTACAACACCATATTCAAAAAACTTCATAGGTAAGTCTTTGTATGATACTAAACTATCTTTAAATATCTCAATATGACCTATACAGTTCATCGGCTTAAGTCCATATTCTTTATCATCTATTGTTGTAAAGTACATGTTCTCTTTATAGTTTTCGTAGTGTCCTGATTTTACCCAAGCTTCTGCTTTTAAAATTTCAGGAGCACGAACTGGTTCGTATCCTCTTATTCTATGAGCTTTGTATAAAAGTTGTTCTAGCTTTCCTCTAAGTCTTGCTCCATTTGGAAGCCATAAAGGCAAACCAGCACCAACATCATCTGAAAATGTAAATAGTTTAAGTTCAGTACCTAGTTTTCTATGGTCTCTTTTAGCAGCTTCTGCCATCATAGTAACATAGTCTTTTAAGTCTTGCTTTTCAAAAAATGAAATACCATAAATTCTAGTAATCATTTCATTTTTTTCATCACCACCAAGATAAGCACCAGCAACTCTAATAAGCTTAAAGTTTCTGATATTTCTTGTATTTTCTAAGTGAGGACCTTTACATAGATCTTCGAAATCACCTTGAGTATATGTAGTGATAACTTCATCTGTAATATTTTTTAGAACCATTTGTTTTAATGGATCATTTTCAAACTTCTTAGAAAATTCTTCTCTTGATATTTCAGCTCTCGTGATTGGTAATTTTCTTCCAGCAATCTCTTTCATCTTTTTTTCAATAATTTTTAAGTCATCTTCATTTAGTGATTTTTCAACTTTGAAATCATAATAAAAACCTTCACTTACAACTGGACCAACAAAAAACTGTGCCTCAGTGTGAAGTTCTTTGATAGCTTGAGCCATCATATGTGCTGTAGAGTGTCTTAATATAGATAAAGCGTCATCACTAGAATCAGCTAATATCTCTTCGCCTTGTATATTTAAAGCTTTTGCAGTTTGGATGTCGTAAACTAAATCATCCTTTTTAATACCTATGCAATCCAATTAAATCCTTTTATTTAATATATTTGAATTATTTTAACATAAAAAACCTAAGTTTAGTGAATTTATGAATTTATTTCTATGTTTGAAGTACCTTTATGTTTCGCTAATGCAAGAGCACCTTCAGCATCATCAATCATATCATCTAAAGTTTCTCCTAAATTAATAGTGGCACCTACGCTAATAGTGTATGATAAATCATAAGTACTTGTCTTGAAAGTATTTTGCGTTACTATTTGAATAAGCTCTTGAAATGTTTGATGAATTTCTGCATAAGGTCTATTTTTTAATAATATACAAAATAGATCTCCACCAAGTCTAGCAACTATAGAATCTTTATTCATTTCTTGAAGTAATATTCTTGATAGTTCTTTTATAGCTTCATCACCAGCTTCATGACCATATGATTCATTAATAGTGTTAAATGAATCAATTTCTAAAACTATTACAGCTAATAGGTTTTTATTTTTCTTAGATATTTGGTAAGCTTCTTCTCCTGCATTTAATAAATATGTTTTATTAAATACACCTGTTAGATAGTCTTTTTTGGCTTTATCTTGTGTAGCTTGAAATAATTCTAAAACTTCAAGATTACCATTTACTCTTGCAAAAAATTCTTCATTTGAGAAATCTTTATATAAAAAGTCATTTGCTCCATATTTCAAAAAGCTAGAAACAACTTCTTTTTCAGACATACCAGAAAGTGCAATAAGAGCTATTTCATCTTTTTTGAAATCTTTTCTTAATCCCATCGTAAATTCTAAACCATCCATTTCAGGCATCATATAATCTACAAGTATTAGTTTGATATTTGGTCTTTGCTTCACTGTTTCTAAAGCTTCTTTGGCACTATAGTTTACTATTGTTTTAAGGTTGTATTTTATACAAAGTGCTTGCATTTTTGCTGCAAATGTTTTAGAATCATCTATTACCAATACTTCAACTTTAGAGTTTAAAATAAATCTTTTTACAACACCAACAGAATAATCAATAGCATAAGAACCATTTTTGATAATATAATCAATAAGATTTGTATTCTGAAAAACTTTATTGTCTTTAGGAAGCTTAGTTCCTGTAAGAAGTAGTGATGGTATTTTAAATTTATTTACAAAAGTAACAACCTCTCCATTGGGAGCATCTGGTAAACCATAATCTAAAAGTGCAAGTGAGAATTTACCTTTATATTTTAAAAGCACATCAGCACATTCTTTCATAGATCCAGCTATTACTACATTTAGTCCTAGTTGTTGTTCTATTGTGTGTTTAAGTCCATGTGAAATCGTTTTACTATCATCTACTACTAATATATTATGTTTTACTTGCATATTTTACCTTTTATTGAAGCCAAGCTCTAAATGCTTCAATTTGTTCTTTTGTTTGTTCAGTACTTGTACTACCAAATGATGTTCTAGCGTTCATCGAGTTTCTTAAATCTAAATATGAGATTATCTCTTCATCTATATTTGCAACTTCTTCATTTGCCGTTCTTAACTCTTGTATCGTTAGTTCACTCATATCTTTATTTAGTTTGTTTGCTAAGGCTACTACATCTTTTGTAATGTAATAAGCAGTTCTAAAAGGCATATCTGCTTTTTGCACTAAATAATCAGCTAAATCAGTTGCAGATAGATGTCCAACTTTACAAGCTTTTTCCATAGTGTCTACATTTATTATAAGTGTATTCATAACTGCATCAAGAATATCTATAGATATCTCAATAGTTTTAACACTATCAAATACACCTTCTTTATCTTCTTGTGTATCTTTATTGTATGCTAAAGGTAGACCTTTCATAACTGTAAGTAATGAGATAAGATTTCCAAAACATCTTCCTGTTTTACCTCTTAACAGTTCTGGTACATCTGGATTTTTCTTTTGTGGCATAATTGAAGATGTTGTAGCATACTCATCGCTCATTTTTACAAATCCAAATTCATATGAAGACCATAAAATAAGTTCTTCACTTATTCTACTAATATGCATCATAGATGTTGATATATTAAATAGTATCTCTAAAGCAAAATCCCGATTTGAAGATGTGTCAAGAGCACAAGCAGTTGGCTCATCAAAACCCAAAAGTTCTGCTGTTTTAAATCTATCAATATTATGTGGAGTTCCAGCTAATGCAGCACTTCCTAGTGGGCATTTGTTGTTTCTTGCATATGAAGACTCAAATCTTTCGTAATCTCTTTGAAACATATTTGCATATGCAAGCATGTGAAAACCGAAGTTTATAGGTTGAGCGTGTTGTAAGTGAGTCATACCGGGTATCAAAGTAGTAGTATGATTTGAAGCTATATTTACAAATGTTTCAACTAATGTTTTTAGTTTCTCTTTTATAACTATACTTTTATCTTGAACATAAAGTGTAAAGTCCGTTGCTACTTGGTCATTTCTACTTCTAGCAGTATGAAGTCTACCACCTGCATCACCAATGATTTGAGTTAGTCTATTTTCAACAGCCATATGAATATCTTCATATTCTATTTTCCATTCAAAAGTTCCATCTTCAATCTCTTTTCTTACTTTCAAAAGACCTTGTTCTATCTTTTCTTGGTCTTCTATATTTATAATATTTTGTAAGCAAAGCATTTTACTGTGTGCAATACTTCCTTGTATATCTTGGGAGTAAAGTTCTTTGTCAAACATAACTGATGCGTTGAATTCATCTAAAAGTTGTGCATTTGTATTTTTTAGTATTTGATTTTGAGACATATATATGTATCCTATATTTTATAAATTTATAGTTTTGATTATATCATATTATTTATATAAACTAGTGGCTTTGTAAGTTTATATATAATTATGCTATACTCTTGTAATAAAATTGTAATATAAAATTGGAAAACTAATGACAAATGAATTAACAAGAAAAATAGATGCTCTACCTCCATTACCACAAACTCTTATGAACTTAGAAAAGTTTAAAAGCCAAAGTGTACAAGAAACGACTGAACTACTTAAAATTTTAGAAAAAGATCCTTTGATATTATCTACATTATTAAAAATATCAAATTCTGCAATGTTTGGTTTTAGACATAGAGTAGAAACAGCTCAAAAAGCAATAGAACTTATTGGTATAAACTTTACGTTATCTATCTCTTTTGGATCTGCTATTAAAAGTACTTTAGAGACAAATTTAAATGCTTACAATATCTCTTCTGATGAATTTATAGAATTAGCATCATTATCTTCTAACTTACTAAGTAAATGGGTTGGTGCTTGGGATATAACATTAAAAGATGAGTTATTATTACCAGTATTTTTACAAGATGTTGGAAAATTCGTTTTATCAGATATTGCTGGTGATAAGGGTATTTCAGATGATTTTTGTGGAAAAATTAAAAATGATTTTATGAATATCGATGGAATAGAAATTGAATGTTTCAAAACTACATCTACAAATGTATCTGCAAGTATGTTTAAACAATGGAAGCTAGATAATAAACTAGTATCAATAATAGAAAATATCTCAACTATTGAAACTTGTCCTTCTGAGTATTTAAAAGAAGTACAAATTCTAAACATAATAAAAATACTTACAAACTGTGTAGAGCCATTAAGCGATAAATCTATAGAGTTTGCACTTATTAAAGCAGAAGAATATAACCTTGATACAGCCAGTCTTAAAAAAGCTATTACACTAATGCAAGATAGAATATTAGATGCCTAAAAAATATGCTTGTATTGATGTTGGTCTTAAAAGAATTGGACTAGCTACATCTTTACACGCTTCTATTATTACTCCTCGAACTGCAATTTTAAGAAAAAATAGAGATCAAGCAGCAAGAGATGTTGATA
>DQSS01000388.1 GCA_015663165.1 Arcobacter sp.
AGGCTAGATTATTTTTAATGTACTTACTTATTTACACTACAATCTTTACAAATGGTGTAGCTTGTATATATAAGTAGCCTGTCCCCTTTATGCTAATTAATTCTTTTTCATTTTTCGGAAGTCTTTTTCGTTGTTTACTTGATTCTCTTATGGCTGAATAAAAAGTAAATAATTGCTGTCAAGCTAATTCTCCTTCTAAATATTCGATGATATCCTTCTCGGGATTAATTTTTAATTGACCGATTGAATTATTTAATTTATAATCTATATTAACTTCTTTCCAATGACTACTATCAACTTTTAAATTTTCATTTTCTAAGAAAATTTCTTTTAATATTCAGTTGCATGAAATACAAACTTTTGTCCATTTATCATAATATTTTAACGTGAGCTCTGTTTTATCAATAATTTCTTCTATAGGTTTCATTAATCTATTGGATACAGATCCATCATCAATAAGTTTTTCTGAATTTTTATTTAACATAGTTGCATTCATTTAAAAAATATTAGATATATATTACAAAAAAAACTAAATAAGTCAATATAATCTTTTGGTCTTACCTTTTATAAGAATACCCTCCTAGAGATATTTTGATGAGCTTGTTAATCAATTTTAATTTTTTTCATTGCAGAAATAAGACAGGCTATAATTTGTTTATATTGCCATTCTTTCATATCTCTTATTCTAAGTAATCGAAAACAATATAATGCTAATCCATAAAAATAATAACGTTTTTCTTCATCTTTAAAAGTTTCAAAAGCATACTCTCGTATATTATTTATATTACTACTGAACCCATTTGTATTTATCTTATTAGAATTTACTGCAATATTATTACAAAGCATCTCTTCTAATTGTAAACTTTCACTAAAGATTAAATCTAAATTAAGATTCATTCTAATCGCACCTTCAAAGACAATAAAATCCTCAAAAACATGACCTCTTTTTGTATCTTTAAAATCTATAAAAGTCAATTGTTCATCATCAGAAATTAAAATGTTATTCGAGTTTAAATCTCCATGACATATGCATGTCTGATATTTTACATAGCTAAGATTTCCGAATAAATATTTACCTATATTTTGAGAATAGTCTTTTATTAAATTTTTATCATCTTTTGCAAAATATTCATTAATAATATTTTGCAAAAGATTATCACCATGTTTTCTATTGGAAAACCATTTATTAAAATAATAGTCAGTTAAAGATGAATCTTTTTCGACTACTATATTAGATTTATGATACCACCTTTGAAAATTTGGTTTAAATATTTTTTCAATTGTGAGTGATAATTTATCAAAATCTTTTTGTAGTAAATAATCAGTTAGCGATAAAAAGTCTTTTTCATTATCATATGCAAAAGAATAACATATTACTCCTAGAGTTTTTGAGAAAGAATATCCTATTAATTCTGGTCTCCAACTATATGGTAAATACCACTTAACATATTCTAAATAGTTTTTAATTTCTTCCTCTGCATCTTTGAGTTTATTTGTTGTTTTAAGTACAGTATTTATACATGATAACCCTTTATTTGTATATAAATTCATTTTGTATACTTCACTACCACTGAATCCACTTATCAATGGCTTTAATATAGCCTTGTCAATCAAAATATTTGATTCCATATTATGAGTACGAAAGGTAATCTTTTTGATTATAGTTTCTAAGTCTGTAATGTTATCCCTAAGGAAGTCACTCAAAATACTTTTTTCTCTGTCTATTTTTAACAAGACATTTGATTTAAAGTTATTACGAATTTGCTTCGTAACGTAGTCTTTATATATCGGTTCGATAAACATAGATTTATTTAGTAATAAATCTGGTTCAGGTAAGTTTTGTGTAATTTGATGTAGTGTCAATTCATCATACTCTTTAGTATTTGTTATGACAAATAAATTAGGATAATCTTGCTTCGCTTTACTAGCAATGACTAACCCTGTACTATCAGACATCGCCATACCATAAGAAATGTCTGTTATCAAAATATCAAACTCATTGTAATCTTTAACATTAATATCTGGAGTATGTGCTACAAAATCACATTCATAATTTAAGTTTTTAAATATTTTTTCATAAAATGCTTTTACTCCCTCTATCTCTACTTCTGCCTCAATTATTAAAATTTTAATCTTCATTTATATTATCCTGTCTATTGGTATTTTAACATTTAATTGAACAAATCTTTCTTCGGAGCCACTATACCTTTTTTGTATATTGTAATATATTGAAGCATGTCCATTTAAGTATCTGCTAAGCATTCCTACCATAAATAAACCATAGTGAGTTTTTATTTCTCCATTTGAAGACACTTCATTATATGGTGAATATAATAAGCTATTTATATCTTTATTTTTAAATTTATAAATATTAAATAACTTTGCTTTTATAAAAAGGTAGTCAGTTTTATTTTTCTGCTTTCCATTCTTTTCCTTGACATTACACAACAAAATAGTATCTTTCTTATGTAAAGAATGACGATGAAAATTATCTAATATATTTTTATAAATTATTTTAATCATATCTAGTTTATATTCAACTATATACAAATCAGAATCTATATTAACTTTAATTCCATATTCATATTGGCTATGGATATCTTTGATATATTGATGGTTCTTACCAAAAATTTCATCACTGCCTTCAAAATAAACATTAATACATTCATTTCTATATTTTTTTAGTTCACTAATATGTCTCAATTTATTAGCAACTTTGATAGGCACTACATTAATATGTTGTTGTATTGCTTTTTGAATATCTTTTGGTATCTTATCATTTTCAATAATTGTTCTTATCTCATGATTATTCTGATACATTTGACTTCTTCTCGCAATCCAATGTGTGTCATTTAAGTCAAAAGCTGTTTTAATGTAATTTTCAATTCCTAAAACAAAGTCATCAAAAAAAGTATCTTTTGTATTATATTCTTTTAACCCATCTTCCAACGGTGACTCAAAGTTAATAATTCCAATTGTATTTTTCTTATATTGAATTGGAAAAGTTAATGCAGATTTAGTATTTTCTCGGTTCTCTTGATATGCACTTGTTTTGTTAACATTTGGAGTGTATATCTTTTCTTGATTTTTGAAAACTAAAACATCTTGACTATATATATTGTTTAATTTAATTGGGTCTTTAGTTTTAGGTTCATCAATTATATTTTTTATATGTTTAACATTATTATCATCTTCCGCATTAATAATAGATACAAGCTCTTTATTTTTATAATCAACAAGTCTAAAGTTTATACTATGCAAACTTGATAGTTCAATTATAGCTGGAAATAAATCTGATAGAGCATCATATATTAATTTATGTATATCAAAAGAATTTTCAAATTCTATGTTATTTAAAATTATTTTTGATAAATTAAAGGTTCTATTGGTAAGTTTATATAAAATATTATATTTTTCTTGTTTAAGATAAATTGCATAGTAGTGATTTGTTATATATCGTAAATTTTCAATTAAATAGCTTTCAAGACTTTCACTAATTTCACCTTGTAGAACAACTATATATCTTAAGTATGTTAATTTTAAACTACTTTTGAATGGATATATTATGTATTGGGTAGAGTTAATAGTTTCAATAAATGGAATATTCTCATTTCTTATATCATTATCACGTTTTTGAGAATCACGTTTTTGAGGATCATACTTGACACACAAATGTTCTGTTATAGATTTATTTTCTACAATATTATCATGATTATCTTTCCACGGATTTATTGGGGAATATAACATATCAATCCATGTTTCTGCACTTTTCCCAACATATTCAACTGGATAAAAATTAATATTAGGAAATTTTTTACATAGAAAACTACATAATTCTATAAAAAAATCTTTAGTCTCAGGTTTATAAAATTTTTCAACTTCTTCAAGAATAGAGTTTCTCTTTTTTAATGAATCATTTAATAAGTTTAGGCTTTGCTTTTTAATAAAAAATATTGTAGATGCAAGTTTCTCTAGTATATTTTTATTAAGAGGTCTAGTATTTTTTTTAATTAAAATTAAACAATCATTAGCAGGAAAATCTTTAATAATAAAATTTTTTTCTTCTGCTTCTTTTTTAATCTCTAGTAAACTTTGATTATCTACTAATATAGATAATTTTTTTTCTATATTACTTATGTACTCTAATTCTTCTGCTTGAGAAGTTGTAAGCTTAATAACTGACAATGTAGGGATTATTCTATATAAATCATCAGATGGTTTTTTATATGACAATAATAACATATCTGTGTTTTGAAAAATACAATTAACAAGAGGAAATATCATATTAATTGTGAGGACTTTCTGTTGGTTAAACAATATAGAAAGTTTATCATAGTAATTATTAAATTCTTCGAAGTTCATTTATATTGTGTCCATGAAATTTTTTAAGTATATTCATACCTTAAGATTATTGAAACAACCAATATAAAAATTGATTGTTATACAAGTTTCAAATTTGAAAGTAAGGGTTTTTAGGGAAATTCCCTAAACAAGTTCTGCACAATATTATTAATAAACGGAGTGTTATTAATAACGTGCAAACTTGCTACCCCACCTAAGTTGAAAATATTGTACTATCATTATTATTAATAACATTTTATTTTATCAATAAGTGAAATTTATGTGAAGAAAAAATGAGAGAGTTTAATACTCTCATTTTAACCATTTAGTAAAGATGTTTTGTACAAACTCATCTTTAAAGTGTATGGGTTTTTGTAGGTTCATTTCATCTATGGTGTAGCTGTTTGAATGACCTGTAAAACTATGAGAATGTAAACAGATAAAAATATCTACTATCTTTTTAAACTCTATAGAAAAAATATCTGTAAAGATAAAAGTATCTCTTCCCTCATTTTGATAGATGTAATGGTAGAGTGAAAAAACTAAATCAACCTCTACTTCATACTCTTCAAAGTAGCTATCTAACAAAGTAACATCAAAAGTTTTTCAGCTAAACATCTTAGCTACTATTTTAACAGTTCTCTTTTCTAATTTAGTATCACACATAATCATAAAGATTAAAAAAATAAAGTGCTTATTCTTAAAAAAATAATATTTGAGAAGTCAAGGTGGAGACTTGCTACTACCTTGACTTTGAGAATTTATTTTTTAGAAT
>DQSS01000239.1 GCA_015663165.1 Arcobacter sp.
GATATTTATAATGAAGTTCTAATACTTTATCTATATCAGATAATTCTGCTAATTTAAATGTCATGTTCGTAAGTTCCTTTTGTAGTTTAACGGTTAACTTCAGTGACGCGAGCGTTCACTGCTAGGTTTTGTTGTACTTTCACTGAGTAACTTAAGCTGATTTTTAATGTACTCATATGAATCAGTTCTATTTAAAAAGCGATATGATTCAACTATCGTTTTTTGAGATTTGACTTCAATATTTTTAATATCAGTATATGAAGAGTTCTTCAATAGATAGATTATTGTACTTTCAAAACTTTCTTTTGATACATTAATATCTATGTTTTGAGTATCCAAATTTTTTAAAATAGCCTCCACAGGGAAATAGTATAGAAGTTTTGAATCACTGCCTAAAACTAGGCTGTAAGTACTGTTGGTTTCAACAATTTTTGGAAAAATAGTTTCATTGAAATATTGGTTAAGAAAAAAACTTTTATTGTCAATGTTATTCTTTTTTGATTGAACATAATTCAAATTTATGATTAAACTGATGATAAATGTATAAAAAACTGCTGATATAGAAACTTTCAAAGCCTTATACAAACTATGCTTGGTAGAAGACTTAGACAAAATATACATATATAAACTGATTATAGGAATAACGAATACAATTATTGACATGATAATTGAACTATATAATTTTATGATTGAAACTAATTGTATGTTTGAAATAATATTTGTCGGTATTCCAAGTAGTTCTAGTTGGTGCCTATAAAAGTACATTGTATATATAAGAATTGAACTTAGAATTAATAAGGAATTTTTAGAAATAATATCATATGAGTCAAGAAAAAAATTACCAATGGTTTCTATCGTAGTGCCAAAATATATATTTGAATAATCCGTTCTGTAAAAGAAAAGTTTATCATACATTAGTTGATATAGTTTTTCAAAGTTCCTTTTTTTTACTTTTTCATTTTTTGAGAAAATATAGAAATCTATTTTGTAATTTTTAATTTCAAGGTTATCATTTTTTTGAATTTCTTCAATGTCTTTTATCAGATAGTAAAATGGTTTTTTCTGCATAAAAAAACTTTTAAGTTTTTTAAATTGATGATAAATACTCATTCCAATTAAATAAAAAATATAAAAATATGAATATTTAATCAAATTTATTTTATATGTACGAAGTAATTCATCACCCTTATAAAAAAAGCAATAGAAAAGTAAATTAGAATTTTTTCTTGCAGTTTTCTGATTTATAGCTTTTAGCGTTATTAGTACTTCTTCTACATTGTACGATTGTTTATTATTTTCAAAAGTAATTAACTTGCTTTCAAGTTCTTGCAAAGTATCGAATCCTTTTATATTTTATGACACTTAAAGTTTATTTTGTCAAAAATCCATTTACATTTAAAATAAATCCAAATGTAATTGCAATCATAACTATCAATCCCCATAACCAATGCTCTCTAATATATTCACTTAATGCTTCGGGATAGAGACCATAGACATCTCTAAAATTTGCTTCAGTAACTAGCGATTTATCTAATGTTTTATAAAAAATATCGGACAGACAATTTACTTTTCTAAGTGTTGACTGATGTAACTCAATAAATTTTTCATTTTCAAATGCATCAGCTTCTTGTTTTCCATTGAGCATAGCCCTACTTGTAATATCATTGATTTTTATTAAATTGTAAAATCGTCCATATTCGCCATGCCCGCTATATGATTTAGAATAAATATCAATTAAGGCAATTGCAAAGTCAAGCTTTTTATCATCTGGAACTTTAAAGGGACTTCCTTTAAGTACTTGGTATCTGTGTTCTATGGCTGAGAAACCATAGTTTATATCTCTCATATTCCAATGAACAAATGTATACTGATCTCTTTTTTCAATATACTGAAAATATTCATCGAGCATTTTTCTTTCTAATGCATCATAATGATTTTTTATGTCAGCAATATTTATATTGTCAATTTCAGCCATTTTATGTATGGAAAAGCTTTCTGTTTGTGATGTTCTTGCATTTTGTATTGCAATAGAAGTAATTCTTGGTGTTCGTCCATCTTGAATATTAAAAAAGGATTCGCATGAATAATGTATTATTAATACAAGTTCAAGAGTATTTGAGATTTTGCTAATTTTTTCTAATGTACTTTTTCTTTGTTGCAGTTTAAACATTATATGTAAAATCCTTTTGGTAGTACAACGTTTGAGGAGAGCAATATTTTCCCGCTAGGGTAAAATATTGGCTCCTGCGTTTTGTTAGAAGATTTTGTATGTCTTCACAACTTTTACTAAATTATGAAAGTTTTTCATTATTTTCCAAGCATTGTTTTGTTGTAAAACTAATGCTATTTTATCATGAACTTGAGCTTCATGCTCTTTATAGTCAGTATGTATTTTATCTGTCACATCTCTTATTTGATAAAAGATTTCTTTTAATTGTTCTAATGCTTTATGTGGATCTGACTCATCAATTGACATACTTTTGTACAATAAATATTCATCAACTTTTGTAAAGACCACAAATAAAGGAAGTTCTCTAGAATCTTTTATATTTAAATGGTCAAATAATTTATTATTCTCATTTGGTTCTTTCCACATTTGAACCATCATTCCTATTGTTCCAGGAGGGAAATCAGGAAAACCCATATAGCCTTTTTTTGGTTTTACCGAGAATATAAAAAACTTTTCTCCCGATACCCTACTTAATGCTTTCCAGTTATCTTCATCTCGTAGCAATTTTACTATATTTGGATTTTCATCAGTATATATAATAAGTCCAAATGTTTTAATATTTGAGTTATTTATAATTTTTGTAATATCGTCTTGTAATATATCTACCATATTTGTTCCCTATGTCTTCTAACTATTTATTCAAGGAACATTATAACACCAACGAGCTAAATATTACAAAATAACAGATACTTTAA